>JABMQG010000336.1 GCA_013203365.1 Planctomycetota bacterium
CCGGTATCGGCAACGGATATATAATTACTTAAATTGCTCTAAAGCCGCACAAAACGAAGTTGCCGATGGTGCTCGGGGCGAAGGTGAACCATTGGCCTATGATGTTCAAGGCGATTCAAATCACCATGCCAAAACCTTTGCCAAATCGTGTAGATTTAGGCAGGCTTTGGTAGACTCTGCTGGACGCAACGCCAAAAATGGTGACGGTAAATAAACCGCTAAAACATTAGGAAACATGCGTATTTTCGAAGGTAAACGACAAAAAGCACTCGTGGCGCAATTGGATATCGCATCAGTATTACTCACCACGGGCGTCGGCGGGCATCTGGGGTCTTGAGCCTATCGGCAAGTTTGCGCAAGGCTTCGTCATCGCCTACGCGGCGGAGATCGCGAAGTTCCTGACGGCGGTGGTGATGCTCGATCAGGTCCAGGTCGCCTCCCAGTGTAGCGGCGTAGTTTGCCCGCTGCTGGCCGGCGGTGACCAGATCGGTAAGCACCCGGCCCCATTCGCTTCCCGCCTCCACCGCCAACAGCGATTCGAGGCTCAACTGGCCTTGATCTCCCAGCCGCCAAACCTCTCGCGCCACACCTGATAGAATTGGATCGTCCGCAAAAGCCTCCACGCCCACGTATCTCGCGGCGTGATCGAACAATTCCGGCTCGGCGATGAGCACTTCGAGGATGCGGCGTTTAGCCGACGATATACCCATCGGCATCGGCTCGCTGATGGACTTAGCGTCCGCCCGGCCAGCAGCGGCACCAGTCACCCGCCTGGCCAACTGCCGAATCTGCCTGTTTAGATCCCCCGCCGATGCGCCCAGCAGGTGCGCCAGGCGGTTCACCAGCAGGCCCTGCTGCACAGCACCTATCGTCCCGTAAGCCGACGAGCGGACCACAACGCCCAAGAACTCCTCCGCGGCCCGACGTTTCTCGACGAGGCCTTCACTGGCGGCGAATTCCGCTGACCGCTTGCGCCAGACGTATTCCAACGCATCCGGGGCCTCGGCTATCAACTGGCGAAAGGCTTCAGCGCCAGCAGCTAGCACATAGTCGGCTGGGTCCTTTCCATCCGGCACAGCCGCGACGCGAACGTTCATCTGCTGGGCAATGCAAAGCTCCAGGCCTCGTTCGGCCGCCGCTGCCCCCGCAGTGTCGGAGTCGAAGATCAGCACGAGATCGCGGGCAAGTCGTGACAGCATTCTCGCGTGCCGATCGGTAAGGGCGGTCCCCAGCGTCGCAACCACGTTTTCCACACCGGCTTGTGCCGGCAGCAACACGTCGAAATAGCCTTCCACAACAACGGCCTGATCGCCGTCAGCAATCGCCTTGCGCGCCCATGCAAGCCCGTAAAGGCTGGACGACTTGTCGAACAGGACCGTCTCCGGGCTGTTCAAGTATTTTGCCCGCTCATTCTCGGCCAGTGCCCGTCCGCCGAAGGCGACGACCCGCCCCTCCGCGTCGATGATAGGGAACATCAGCCGATGCCGAAACCGGTCGTAGTACCCGCCCTGCTCGCCCTGGGCGGCCAGCCCCCCAGCCAAGAGCTGCTTGTCGCTGAAGCCCGCCGACTTGGCTGCACGATACATCGCATCCCACGATTGGGGGGCATAGCCAAGCTCGAATCGCTCGATGCTCTCGTCGGTAAGCCGGCGGCCGTGGGTGTAATTGAGCGCCTCGGCGCCATTAGGCCCGCGAAGCTGCTGCTGGTAGAACTCCGTTGCGAACCGCATCAGCCGCAGCAGACCCGGGCGATTCATCCCTGCTTCGGCCGTCTCTCCGCCGGCACTTGGCAGGTGGATTCCGGCCCTGTCGGCCAGAGACCGCACGGCCTCGATAAAGGTGCATTTCTGCTGCTGCATAACGAACTGGAACACCCCCCCGCCGGCACCGCAGCCAAAGCATTTGAATATCTGTTTGCTCGAGCTGACACTGAAACTGGGGGTCTTTTCCTGATGAAACGGGCACAGACCGAGGTAATCCTTGCCGCGCCGCCGAATGGTGACGTATTGCCCGATAAGTTCGACGATATCCGTCGCCTGCTGGACCTGGTGTATGAACTGTTCGGGTATCATGAAGTGCACTATAGCCGTTACTTGGCCAAATTGACAATCGGCAACCTCCGCATCCGTACTAGATCACCGCGGCGATTGGCCTTCTTCTCGGCTTTCGGCTGGTTCAGTTCGCCAGCGTCACCGAGAAGGCCGCCCGGCAGGTCGGCTTGGCGCAGCGAGCCGTGAGCGTCTTGTCGCTCGCCTTGGCGGCCGCGACGACGGCAAGGATGCAGGCAGCGGCGTAAACGCACAGACCCGCAGGTGTTTCCCCGTCAAAAACCCATTCGTCGCCGGCACAGATCCCGCAGGTGCAGCCGTCGCCCCCGCCAGTCGTGCACTTGGCGGTGAAGGTCGTTGACAGCAGATAGGCCTGCTGGGCGGCGCCGGCGCCACGGGCCTTGCATGCGCTGCCGTGGGCGTCCAGAGTCCGATTGACCAGTTCGTCAGCCAGGACGTTCTTCTCCCGAAATACGTGCCGAATATCAACATTATCGAACCGGCCAATCAGTTCCATAGCCAGTGCATACAAAGGCTTGAGCGCCGGAGAGCTGACCTTGTATTGCCCGTTCAACTGGCGAACCATCAATTCGCTGTCAGTCCGAACCGTCAACCGGCGCACGCCCCGCCGACTGGCCTCCTCCAGCCCCATTACCATCGCCTCGTACTCAGCGACATTATTGGTGGACCGGCCCAGGAATCGCCCGGCGGTGTGGATGGTCTTTCCCGTCCCGTCGGTCAGCACGATCGCCGCCGCCGCCGGACCCGGGTTGCCCCTGGCCCCGCCATCGGTATGGAGGACAAAGACCCGGCCGGCATCGCCGGAGATTTCATCATCGGATTGTCTGTTCGCGTGGCGTCCAGTCACTTCAGCCCCATTTGCAAGGCTTGAGTTTCGCAATGGATCGAATCATGGCAAACCGCCTTGGAAGTGTCGAAAAGGCAGCAGGCCGGACAACTCGCTCTGAGGCCGGCCATGGTTGCACAGCGGGCTAGGGTTCAATGTAGAGGATACACCCGCAACTGTCGCAACGGCGGATCTCGTCTTTACTGAGCAAGGCGCTGTAGTGCTCGGCTGCCAGCGACATGTAACAACCCCCGCAGCTATATTGGCCGCTCTTGGCGTCGACTACTTCGATCCGGGCCATTGCCCGCCCATCCCGTGCCTCCGCCATGCGTTCAAAAACCCTCATCGCATCCAAATCAACATCTCGGACGGCCAACTTGCGCCGCTCCTTCAGATCGGCCATGAGGGTATTGAGCTTTGTAACCTCCTGTGCACTGGACTGGGCAACCTCGTCGAGGTGCCTTTGCTCTATCTCGATCTGCGTTGCAACCTTCTCAGCCTCGGCCTTCACGGAGTCGACGCCTTCCATGATCTTGAGGATTTCGTCCTCCAGCTTGGAGTTATCGGCCTTGTAGGTGTTCATTTGCGTCAAGATGGCCGAGTATTCCTTGTTCGTCTTGGCGTGATTCAGTACCGATCGTAGCCGGACGATTTCCTCTTCCCGGCTGGCGCGTTCCAGTTCAATGCCGTCGGTCTCACTTTGCCGTCTGACGAACTGCTCATGCAGGGCCTTCTGCTGAGCGGTCAGCTCCTCGACTTTTCTTCTGGCGGCCCCTACGGCGTTTTCCTTGCTCCGCAACCGGCGCCGCACATGCGCCAAGTCGTCCTCCACTGCCTGCAACTTCAGCAGCGCACCCAGCATTGGTCCCATACACAATTCCTTCATACGCTGTAATCCATTAATCCTTTATTATGCCAGATAGTCCGTGGCATTCAAGGACCTTTTTTGTGAGTTGCGTGAGAAATGGCGTGAGAAATGTTCGCCGGCGTCGCAGCTTCTTTGTTGGATCAGCGGTGGGGCCACGACGTGAGAAAGAACATCTCGTGCACCTGGTAAGCCTGTCTTGCCGGCCGAGCAGACCGCACAGGGCCCGTCAAACAGACATGTCTCCTTGCTTGACTCAGGCCAGCCGACTAAACTCTCCAATACTGGCCCGAGGTCTTCGGCCAGGCGGAGATGAAGGCAAATTGATGTTTCCAGCAGCTGAGAAGAAATGGCGTTTGTTCCGGGCGTACATGTCGGGGCATCCGATATGGAGTTCGTGGCAGGTGACGTACCGCTGCAATTTTCGTTGCCGATTCTGCCACTACTGGTCCGAGCCGTTGGGCGCCAAGCCTGAGCCTTCGGCCGCGTACTACGCCGAGGCCGCGAGAAAGTTGGCCGGCCTGGGGACGCTAATGATAAGCCTTGCCGGCGGCGAGCCGTTGCTTCGTAACGACGTGCCGGATCTGGTCGAGGCAATCGGGCGGTATCATTTCCCGTTTCTGACCACCAATGGCTGGTTCGTAACACCCGATCTGGCCGCCGACTTGATGCGGGCCGGGCTTTGGGGCTCGTCTATCAGCATCGACTACGCCGATGCTGCCCAGCACGAC
The DNA here is from genome assembly GCA_013203365.1 of Planctomycetota bacterium. GTDB lineage: Bacteria > Planctomycetota > Phycisphaerae > SM23-33 > FEN-1343 > JABMQG01. The sequence goes on from JABMQG010000336.1 coordinate 4,492, forward strand.
GCACGGCGTGGCAGCGCCGGGGCGTGGGCTCAAGCCTGGCGGGCGGTGGAAATGCTCTCCGCCGCCAGGGTCCACCGTTTTCAGCGGGTCAACGTTTTGGCCGTGCTGATGGACGACAATATTGACCAGATCGAGCAGCTTCTGAAAATGGCGGCCGACCGAGAAGCCTACTTCATGGTTCAATGCTACGGGTTCCGCAAGATCGGCACCAATCGCTACGCACACAACAACGGCCCGGTGGGCCCACGTCTGCTGAAACTGCAAAAAGAGTACCCCAACTTCCTGTCCAATCCTTATTACCTCCGCCGGTTCGACCGTTACTTGCACGGCGGCGTGCCGGGCTGCAGGGCGGGCCGATCGTTCTTCAACATAGATTCGACCGGGGACATAGCTATTTGTGTGGAGGAAAAGGCACATCCGGTGGCCAACCTCCACCGCGACGGGACAGCGATCATTCGCCGCCGGCTCGCCACCACCGCCAAGGCCAACCGCTGCCGAGACTGCTGGTACAACTGCCGGGGGGAAGTCGAATGCCTTTACAAACCTTCCTCGCTGCTTGAGGCACTGCCTACGCTGCTGCTGGACAAGGGAAAACCGCCCGGCCGAGACCGTCGCCTAGGATAACCATCGCGCGCTTGCCGCGCAGCAAAAAGGCGGGCCGAACGGTTCCATCATTACCTTCTGCCCGCCGGTGCTGTTGCATGTGTTTAACTGGCCGTGCCAGAGCGGTTTAAGCTTGTATGGCGACATTGCCAGACAAACTTAAGGGGCTCTAGTACCTTGTAACACTTATATTACTGGGTACAGCTTCTTCAGCTTGATGCGGGCGTCGGCTGTGGTGAATCGCCAGTCGATGCCCGTCCTTTTATCGTTTCTGGAACCTTCCCA
>JABMQG010000337.1 GCA_013203365.1 Planctomycetota bacterium
GAGCCGTTGTTCCCACGGAAAGACTGAGAGATGACGACCAATGCCGAACAACCCAAACCGAAGAGCGCCGACACGATGACCAAGGTCATCCTGGCCGACGGGCGTTATTCGCTCGACGCCTTCGAGTTCCTCCACGAGGCCCTGGAATCCGCGGTACAGAAGTTCCACAGTGAGGAAACCGAAACGGGCAAGCGCCACGTCAGCGGGCACCAACTTTGTGAAAGCCTGCGCGAGCTGGCCATTGAACGCTGGGGGCCGCTGGCCAGAACCGTGTTGAAACGATGGCGAATCAACGCCACCATCGACTTCGGAAAAATGGTATACATGCTGGTCGAAAACAGCTTCATGACCAAGACCGAGGAAGACAGCGTTGAAGATTTCCGCGACGCCTACGACTTCGACCAGGCCTTCCGAGTTCAAACCAACTTCAAGCTGAAAGAGTAGCGGCCTTGAGCAAGCAGACACCCCCTTCACCGCCGACGAGGCCGGGCCAAGCCAGCGATGGCCTCGATACAATCCCCTATCGCGCCGCCAACCGACCGCGATGGAAATATATGCTCTTGGCGATTTCCTTCATCGTCTGGCTGGCGGTGCTGGCCCTGCTATACTGGATCGGTCGACCGTGACGAGACGGCAAGTCTGTAGAGAACCGGCTTTGCGGCGATAGGGAATTCAGATAAGATATGCCCCAATCTAAACAAGGATGTTTCTAGGTGCGCCCATGGCAGGAGTCTTGGGAGAATTTGCCGGGCCTGCGGCGACGGACGAGGTCGGCGTATCGGCGTATTGGACCGATCAATGGCCAAGTGTTAAAAAATGTCAAAAAGGCAGGAGAACCGTTTTGAAAACGATCATCCCTGAAGGCTACAAGGCAACGATGGACATATGTCAGACGGAGCGATCCATCAAGTTCACCAAGGACCATTTTGAGCAGGCGCTTGCCAGGCGTCTGAACCTCAATCGGATCACCGCTCCTCTGTTCGTCAAGGTCGGCACCGGCGTTCAGGACAACCTAAACGGGGTCGAACGCCCCGTGCGGTTCCAAGCGAAGGCCGACGGCAACACCGAGTACGAAATCGTCCACTCGCTGGCCAAGTGGAAACGGCTGGCGCTGCACAAGTACGGCTTCAACAATGGCGCCGGCATCTACACCGACATGAACGCCATTCGCCCGGACGAGGACACGCTCGACAACATCCATTCCGTCTACGTTGATCAGTGGGACTGGGAACGTGTGATGGCTCGGGAAGATCGCAACCTCGACTACCTCAAGGCCGTCGTCCGAGATATCTACTCGGCGATCAGGGAAACGGAAGCGGAGTTGGCCGACGTCTTCCCCCACCTGGCGGCGACACTGCCGAAGGACATTGCCTTTGTCCACACCGAGGACCTGGTCCGCCGATACCCGGGGGCGACGAGTTGGCAGAGGGAATCCGCCGTCGCCAAGGAGTACGGGGCCGTTTTCATCATCGGCATCGGCGGAAAGATGCCGGACGGTACCATCCACGACGGCCGAGCGCCAGACTACGATGACTGGACAACAGCGACCGGACCGGAGACCAAAGGCCTTAATGGGGACATTTTCGTCTGGAACGACATCCTGCAAATACCGTTCGAGCTCTCGTCGATGGGTATTCGCGTCGATGCCGACACGATGCTCCTGCAGCTTGAGATTCGCGGCTGCCTGGATCGAAAAGACTTGCCCTGGCACAAGCTGCTGCTATCCGGCGAGCTGCCGCAGACGATCGGCGGCGGGATCGGGCAGTCCCGGCTGTGCATGCTGCTGCTGAGGAAGGCACATATCGGTGAAGTGCAAGTCGGCCTCTGGCCCCAGGACGTAATCGACGCATGCAGCGCAGCGGGAATTCCACTTTTGTAAGACCGTCGAAGATCCGTTGACCAGTCGGTGCGAACCTATTGGCGTCTTGTCAGTTCGGGCCGATCAATTGTGGATACTCTTTATCTGGCCAGTCGAGATTTCCTATGAATAAGCCTCTGGTTCGATTGGACTTACAATACATGAAGTCGTCCGGGTCCCCCGAACAGTGCGTTATCCACCACTTTCCGTCCCAATAAAAAACCTCCGAAGCATGGCTGAAGCCCAATCGAACAGGTTCACATCCGTGAAAATCAAAGGGTGAATCAGCAACGACGAAATGCGTACACCAGCCATGCTTGAAGAATAGCCAGAATCGGCTATCCTTGACGACGATACAAGGTGATTCTGCCTCTTGAGTGGGCGGATCGTCCCATGCCTTTATGCTGAAAACCGGCCCGATTTCCTGCCAATGAATCAGATCGTATGAAACGGATGCTGCGATACATGACAAATCCTTGCCAAATCTTTCCTGGAGCCTGGAAGCCCAATATGCCACAAATCGGCCATCATCGAGTTTTATGATATGCGGATCACGGCAGCCGCCGTAGGTTCCGCGAGGATCTTTAGGGTCCAGGTTGAAGCCCGGCCATTTGGTCCAGAACATCGACGGCACAATTACCGGGTTGCCAGCATACCGCTCCCATTGATAGAGATCTTCGGACATGGCAAGACAGATACGCTGGGTATGCATATCGTCAGCGGCCGTATAGAGCATGTAAAACATACCGTCGTGCTCTATGACATAGGGAGCGAATACTTGATAGGTTTCAGGCCATATCCCGGTTCGTTCGATGACTTCCGAATGCAATTGCCAGTTTCTAAGGTTGGGACTAACGGCATGCGCGAAGGATATTTCGCTCCCTGGAGCATAGCCTTTTCCATCCGGCCCAACATTGCCCAAGATACCGAAAAAATGCCATTCATCACCTTTGCGTATCAAGCAATGATCGTTCAAATAGCGGCCGGGAATGCTGAGCACCTCCTGGAAAGCGCCAAGGCGAATATCACCGTACGGGCTCGTGCGTAACGAACAGCTCATTATACTCTCCCTATCAAATCGAGGTTTCCCATCTGACTTCTGACACACGACCATCATTGATTATTTCCTCATGATTCTATGGAGCACCGAGGCCAAATCAAGAGGTCATTGGCTGCTAACGCCTTCGGCGGAGTCACGCCACCCGTCAGGTGCTTCTGGTGTGGAATCATGTGAAGTGCGCCGGTTGCGATGCTGCCGTTGGCAGCGTGACGACGGATTCCAACGGGTTGCAAGCGTAACGGAGAGGGCGGGATTCGAACCCGCGGGACGGTAATACCGCCCACCGGTTTTCGAAACCGGCTCCATCGGCCGCTCGGACACCTCTCCAACGGGTGAGATACTATATAGCAGGCATCGGCCGACAGGCAAGGCGATTTAGGATTTCGACAGGCACTCCAGCACCACCTTCCGCATGATGTGGCGTGGGGCGGGTCTGCCGAGCCAGATTTCGTACTGTCTGACGGCCTGATTGACGAACATCTCGACGCCGCTGACGGTTCGGGCCCCGGCGGCGGCTGCGAGGTGGAGAAGCCGGGTTTCGACGGGGTTGTAGATCGTATCGAAGACGACGCTTTTGGCGGATATAGTCACCCCGGCCGGTATGGGGCATGCGTCGGTGTTCGGGTGCATACCCAGCGGGGTGCAGTTGATGATGACGTCGGCGCGAAGGTTGTGCAGCCCGTCGAGGCCCTTGGCCTTCACCGACCCGGTCGGGGCGGTGTCGAAGTCGCGGGCAAGTTGGCCGGCCCGTTCGATGGTGCGGTTGTAGATGGTGGTATTGGCCCCGTAGTGCGTCAGGGCCGCCACGATGGCGCGGGCGGCCCCGCCGGCGCCGAGGACGGCGACGTTTGCGCCGGCGAGGTCTTCGGCCGTGCAGTTCATGCCGTCGGTAAGCGCATCGATCGCGGCGCGGTAGTCGGTGTTCCAGCCTCGCATCGGGCTGGCCGAGAGGCCGGTGAACTCGATCGTATTGATCGCCCCGATGGCGCGGGCCAGTTCATCCACGTTCTGGGCACCTACGCGAGCCAGTGCGTTTTCCTTGTGCGGGATCGTCACGCTGAGCCCGGCCAGGTCGAACCATGGCCGTTGGAGCACTGCGTCGATGAAGCGGTTGAAGTTTTCAGGACCAGGCTCCACGCGGAACGGCACGTAGACGGCGTCAACGCCGTCGGCGGTGAAGGCGGCGTTGTGGATTGCAGGGCTCATCGAATGGCCTACTGGGCAGCCGACCACGCCGAAGACCTTCGTCGCGGGCGTGATGCGGTCCCAGCGGTAGATGTTGCGCAATTCGTCGACCGTCGGCTGGCCGGGCGCGCTTTCGGCGCCGGCGGCCAGTGCCGCGAAGGTTCCGAAGGCGCCGAACTTGCCCGCGAGGATTCGGCTGGCGAGGCCGCATTCTCCCATAGCAAGGGCAAACGTCGGCTTGCCTGCACCCGGCAGCAGTTCGAGCGCGGCCAGTGCGTCTTCCGGGGCGGCGGCGGTGAATACGACTTTGCATACGTGGCAGGGTGAGGCCGTCATCTCAGCCAGCAGTTGAGGCAGGTTGGCCGGTCGGCCGAGGAAATCGTGGGCGGATAGAATCAGTCTGGGGCGGGTGTCGGCTTCGCTGGGCTCCCCCGCCGGGGCCAGCACATCGAGCAACGGGCCGGCCGAGTCAAGCGATGCCAGCTCGAAGTCGACCCATTGGCCGGCCATCGTAGCGGCCCTGGTCAGCAGCTCGGCCCTTTCGGTGTCGCCGCGGCAGCCGAGGCCGCCCTCGGCGGCCGACCGGCAGGTCAGGACGACCGGGCAGGGCGGATCGTTCAAC
>JABMQG010000338.1 GCA_013203365.1 Planctomycetota bacterium
GCCCCGAACCCCGAAGATATCGACGAGAGGCATGCTGTCGAACGCGTCGAGGTTCAAGGCAGAATGCAAGAGGTCGAAAAGGTGGAGTTCGAAGACCTCCGCGGCGAGCGGACCACGCTACGAGAGCAAATCTGGGTTGGCGTGGTTACGAAGGTAAGAACCATCGCCTCCGGGCAGCGCGTGCCCACTAAAGAGCGAATCAACAACAAGGTGCACCGCAATATTCTCGACCGTTCGCCAGTAAAGCCGGTTGGTACGTTCAGGGCAGATTTGGCCCCGGCAGAGGCCCTGGAGAGCGGGTCGATCATGCAGGAGGTGCGCCAGGACAGCGAAACCGGGAAAGAATTCCTGGTAACCATGGGCACCTTCATCGACACCGGCGAACAGACGGATCAGGGCTATGAATACCCCAGCTCGGTCTGGAGCGAGGAAGAGGCCATGCTCCACGCAGCAAAGAACGGAGCGATGTTCGAGGAAGGAGGGCCCGTCGAACATAAGGACCTGCTCTGGAAAGATATGCTCGACGAATACGTAATGCGGTTGAGCAGGCATCCTGGGCGGAGGGTGGACGTAGCGGTGGCCGCCGCCGGCAAACGACGAGGGGAGGTCGAGCTGGACTTCCTGGTAGCAGAGAACAAGCCTTGGCTGGCCTATTTCCAAGTGTCGAACACCGGTACTAAGGGGACGGGCAAATGGAAGGAACGGTTCGGTCTGGCGCACAATCAGTTGACCGGAAATGATGATATCCTTAACATCGACTACACCACCACAGGCTTCGACAAAAGCCAAGCGCTGTATGCCTCATATGAAGCCCCACTGCTAAACCTTGACAAGGTTCGCTGGGGCGTGCATGGGTCGTGGTACGATTTCGTCTCATCCGAATTCGCCGGCGCGGGTCTGGAGGATTACAAGGGGCAAGGCTGGTCCCCAGGTGCCGATCTCACGATGAACGTGTTCCAAGACAAGGACCTGTTCGTCGACCTTGTCGCAGGCGCAGAGGTGCGGTGCATCAAGGTACTGAATACGGGAGGGCAGAGGGAGCACGCCGCTTTCATCGCTCCACACGTCGGCCTGAGAGCCGAGAGGTTCAGGGATACCTCCTCTTCGGGAATGACCGTCGATTACGAATGGTCCAATTGTCTGTGGGGCAACTCCACTGATGAATTCGAAGATGGAGACCTGGCCGCTTTAGGTCGGACAGCACCTGATGCCGATTGGATGGTTTTGAAATTCGACGCATTCCACAGTTTTTTCCTGGAGCCTGTGCTCAATCCTCAGGCGTGGAAAGACCCACAATCGCGATGGGCCACGCTGGCGCACGAATTGGCGCTATCGCTAAATGGTCAGTACGCATTCGATTACCGGCTGATACCACATGCACAGAAATTGGTCGGCGGGCTCTATACCGTTCGCGGATACCCGGAATCGGTCGCCGCCGGCGACACCGTTTTTGTCACCAACGCCGAGTATCGCTTCCACCTTCCCAAGGCCTTCAATCCCAACGCCGCCAAAGCCGCCAAGACCGACCGGGGGACGATGAAGTTGTTCGGCCAGCGGTTCGACTATTTGCCTTCGCACCCCTATGGGTCAGCTGATTGGGACCTGATCTTCAAGACCTTCTTCGATTTAGGCGTTACGATCAACAACAACAGCAGCCTGGGCGTGGACGAAGACGACGAAACACTGGCTGCCACCGGCCTGGGATTGGAACTGAAGATAAGGGAGAATATCTCCCTTCGTTTTGATTGGGGCGTGGCTCTGCTAAGCGCCGACAACGGCGAAATCGATCCTGGAAGTCAGCGGCTGCACTTTGTCGCCACCTTCCTATATTAGAACATAAACAAGTAACGGGTGTGCAATTGCACGCCGGTGGAGCTTGAGGAGCAAGGGTATGACTATCGAAATGTCCTCCAAGTCCGGTTCGACAAGCCGATTCGTGAAGTTGGCCGTAGCGGCCCTGACCGCCGTGGTTGCGGTGGCGGTCTGTCAGGCCCTGGCTGGGCCCAAAGGCGCGAAAGTAGCGCGTGGAAAGGTGGAGATCTCGCAAGACGGCAAGAACACCACCATAAAGGCCAGCCGAAACAGCATCATTAATTACTCGAGCTTTGACATCGGTTCTGACGAGGCCGTCGAGTTCGTCCAGCCGTCCAGAAAGGCCCGCGTACTGAACCGAATCAGGGACACGAAGCCGACCAGAATAGACGGCTCTCTCAGGGCCAACGGCATCGTCTACTTCGTCAACCCTGCCGGGATGATTTTCGGGCCTGGGGCGGTCATAAACGTGGGAAAGCTCTTCGCCGCGGCGGCGAATATCTCGAACAGGGACTTCGTCAACAACGTAAACCGATTCACCGACGCCAAAGGCGCCGTTGCCAACTATGGCCAGATCTATGCCGACGCCGCACACCTGATCGGCAGACATGTCGCTAACTACGGCACCATCACCGGCGAAAACGGTGTCGTGATGATGTTGGCCGGCGACGAGGTATACATCGGCGAACGTGGCGGACGTATGCTCGTGAGGCTGGAAGGCGAACAGGCCGCAGAGGCAGGCAAGCCGGGCGTGGAGAACGCCGGCACGATACGAGCCACACAGGGGGTCAGACTTGCCGCGGGCGATATGTTCTCCATTGCCGTGCAGAACACTGGAACCATCCGGTCGAAGGACATTACCATCGACGGCGGCGCCAAGGGCGTCGTCGCGATCTCCGGAACGCTCGATGCTTCGGACCGGACGGCCGGTGGCGTCGGCGGCACCGTGAAAGTGCTAGGCGAAAAGGTGGGTCTGTTTGACGCCAAGATCGACGCTTCAGGGACGGCCGGCGGCGGAACGGTGCTGGTCGGCGGCGACTTCCAAGGCAAAGGCGACGTGCCTGCTGCAACTGCCACCTATGTCGGGCCGGAGGCCCAAATCACCGCCGACGCCGAGAGCACGGGCAACGGCGGGAAGGTCATCGTGTGGGCTGACGAGCTGACCAAGTACTATGGCTCGATCTCCGCCACCGGCGGGCCCGAAGGCGGAAACGGCGGGTTCGCCGAAGTGTCCGGGAAAAAATTCCTGGCCTTCGACGGCATGGTGGACGTGTCGGCCACGGCGGGACTGGCCGGGACCTTGCTGCTGGACCCGTACAATATCACCATACAGAACGGCGCAGGTAATATGGACGGTGGAGCTTCGCCGTTCGAAAGCACCGCGGCGCTCAATACCATCAGCGATGACCGTATCGAGACGCTGCTTGAAGGCGGCTCCAACGTCACGATCCAAACCGGGGCCGGAGGCGCCGAAGACGGCGACATCACCCAAAACAACGACGCGGGAATAGATATCGATTCCGATCCGGGTTCACCGGTTACCCTGACACTCCAGGCACTCAATGATATCACCTTGGGCACCATCGTCGGCGGCGGCGTAAACGTCACCGCCGGAAGTGTAAACGTCGTCCTGACCGCCGTCGGCGACGTGACTATCAACGCGGCCATGAACACCAACGGCGGAACCTTCGACAGCACGGGTGTCAATTTCGAGAGCACGATAACCGGCGGGATCGACACCGCAGGCGGAGACGCCACGATCAACCATTCCGGCGACGTGACTATCGGCGGATCACTGGCGGCAGGAACCGGAACCATCGATATCGACGCCGGCGGCACGTTCAACCTGAATACACTGGGCATAAACACTGACGGGCCGGTCAGTATCGGTGCGCCAACGCTGAACGTCAACGCACTGCTGCAAACGTCCGGCGACACTACTGGTGCAGTTGATCTAACAGGCGATATTCTGCTGAAAGGCGTCATAACCACAATCCATTCAGACATTACTTTCACCGGCAACGTCACCGTAGGTGCCGGCGGGGGAACGGTTTCCACCGCGGGTGACGGGGCGGGCGATATTACAATTACTGGCACACTGAAGGCCGACGACGCGGCGAACCTCAGAGAGATCGTCCTGTCCACCGGCACCGGAGGCGTGCAACTTCAGGGTGACGTCGGTGGCATAGGAGGGGGCGACGAAGAACCACAAAACGTTACTATCGTAGCCGACACCATCGACATCCAGGCCGTTCGTACACTGGGCCTTCAAGTGTACACCGGCGATACCACCCTAAATGGCGACTTGACCAGCGCCACTGCCGGAGATATCACCGTTACCGGGGACGCTACACTAGGACAGAATCTTACAATTACCGCTGCAGGGGCTGTCGGCGACGACATTACATTCACCGGCACGATCGACGGCGGCCAATCGCTTGATTTGGTTGCGGCAC
>JABMQG010000339.1 GCA_013203365.1 Planctomycetota bacterium
CGCCGGCGGCCGCGCCGCTGGTGCCGCTGGCAGAGGCCGTCCACGACCGCGTCACCATCGAGATCATGCGCGGCTGCCCGAACGGGTGCAGATTTTGCCACGCCGGGGCTACCAAAAAGCCGGTGCGTTGTCGCAGCGTGGACGAAATCGTCGCCACAGCCGAGGCGGCCGTGGACAACACCGGCTACCGCGAAGTGAGCCTGCTGAGCCTTTCGACCGGCGATTACCCGCAGCTTCCCGAACTGATACGCAGAATGAATGAACGGCTCACCAAGCGGAACGTCTCCATAGCCGTGCCGTCGCTCCGCGTCGACCAGCAACTGGCGGGGCTGCCCGGGCAGTTGAACCAGGTCCGCAAAGGCGGCATGACGATCGCTCCGGAGGTTGGCAGCGATCGGCTTCGGCGAGCGATACGCAAGCGTATGACCAACGACGACCTGCTCGCCGGCGTCGGCGCCGCTTATGCCGCCGGGTGGAGAAGCGTGAAGGTTTATTTCATGGCGGGCATGCCCGGAGAGACCGACGACGACATAGCCGGCATTGCCGATCTGTGCCGGCAGATGTCACTGGCAAGAAAGGCATTCGACGGTCAGAAGGGGGCCGTCAACGCCTCGGTGAGTTGGCTGGTACCAAAACCTCACACGCCGCTGCAATGGGCGCCCAGGCCGGATATGGAATACTGCTGGCACGTTCGCCATCTGCTTCGAGACATGACTCGCCGCTCGCCTGTTGCGGTCAAGTTCCACCGCATCGAGCGGAGCTTTCTGGAAGCGGCGATCGCACGCGGGGACAGGAAAGTCGGCCAGGTTATCGAAAACGCTTGGCGGGCAGGCGCCCGCTTTGACGGCTGGCACGAGCACTTCAACTTCGACATCTGGCAGCAGGCCTTCGCCAAGGCTGGATTAGACCCTGCCTTCTACGCCAACCGTCCGCGACCGCTCGGGGAGACACTGCCCTGGGATCACATCGCCGACGGCCGACCCCGAGAGGCGATGGCGGCGGAATGGGAGGACTATCAGCGCATAATGGCCGGCGGGATGTAGAAGCCATCTCGGCAGTCTCAGTGTTGCAGACAGCCGCATCCACTCGTGCCGATGACGGACAAACCGGCAATTCGATCGAATGTATCTTTCATGCAGGCTAATCAACTACTTATAATCACCCTGCCGTATAAACGGCAGGAATTCACATGTGACGGTATCGTTTGGAGTCAATCATCATGGCCGGTGCGAGGAAGAAGCTAAGCGTGATCGGGGCTGGGAATGTGGGGGCGACTTGCGCGGTGTGGGCGGCGAAGAGGGAGTTGGCCGACGTGGTGCTGTTGGATATCGTCGACGGACTGCCGCAGGGAAAGGGGCTTGATCTGTACGAGGCCTCGCCTGTGGAGTATTTCGACGCGAAGATCACCGGCACGACAGACTACGCCGACACCGCCGACAGCGACGTAGTGATTATCACATCCGGCCTGGCCCGCAAGCCCGGCATGAGCCGGGACGACCTTCTGGCGGTGAACGCGAAGATCGTGGCGGAGGTGGCCGGCAACGTGGCCGGTCACTGCCCTCAAGCCGTGCTGATAGTGGTCAGCAACCCGCTGGACGCGATGGTGGCTGTGGCAAGCGAGGTCAGCGGCTTCGCTCACAACCGCGTTCTCGGCCAAGCGGGTGTTCTGGACTCGGCCCGGTTCCGCGCCTTTGTGGCCGAGGCTATCGGCTGCTCGGTCAAGGACGTAAGCGCCCTTCTGCTCGGCGGTCACGGCGACGACATGGTTCCGCTTCCTCGCTACGCCTCCGCCGGCGGTGTGCCGATTACGCAACTACTGTCGGCCGAGACCATCGACGCCATCGTCGAGCGTACGCGCAAGGGCGGCGGCGAGATCGTGGGATTGCTCAAGACCGGCAGCGCCTACTACGCCCCCGCCGCCGCCGCCGTTCAGATGGCCGAGGCTGTCCTGCGGGATCAGAAGCGCATACTGCCGTCTGCCGTCTTCTGCGACGCCGAATACGGCGTTGGCGGATATTTCGTGGGTGTGCCGGCTATCCTCGGAGCCGCCGGCTGCGAGCGGGTCATAGAGGTGGAGCTGACCGCCGAGGAGCGCTCCGCGTTCGATCGGAGCGTTCAGCACGTCAGGGAGCTTGTAGCGAAACTGGCGAGTATCCGATGACGATCCGCAGTCATCTGGAGTTGGCCGGAATCGGAACCCGCCAATGTCATCATCGTTACCGGCCGGTCTGAAGAAGAGGGTTGAGCAATGTTTCAAGTTGCTCGGCCGGCAGGACGTTGGCCTCCGTGGCAACTTGGCGGATGGTCTTTCCGGTCTCGTAGGCCCGTTTGGCGATCTCGACGGCCGCGTCGTAGCCGATGACGCTTGCCAACGGCGTGCACATTGCCAGAGATCGTTCCACAAGTTCGCCGCAGCGCTCGACGTTGGCGGAGAGCCCTTCGATGCACTTTTCGCGGAACACCTCGGTTGCGCCGGCCAATAACTCGATGCTGTCGAGCAGATTGACGGCGATCGTGGGCATGGCCACGTTCAGTTCCAGGATACCGCCTACACCGCCGGTGGCGGCGGCGACTATGGCGGCTTCGTAACCGATAACCTGGCAGGCGACTTGGATAACACTCTCGCAGATGACGGGGTTGACCTTGCCGGGCATGATGCTGCTGCCGGGCTGAACGGCTGGCAGATTCAGTTCGCCCAGTCCGCATCGTGGCCCCGAGGCCAACAGGCGCAGATCGCCGGCGATTTTACCCAACGTCAAGGCGACGCCTTTCAGCGCCCCGGCCGCCGCCACAGGGGCCGTCAGGTTGCTCTGTGCGGCGAAGTGATTATCCGCTTCCTTGAAGCTGATCTCGAAGCCGTCGCTCAGCCGTTGACAGACGCCTTTGGCAAAATCTGGGTGTGTGTTCAACCCCGTTCCGACTGCCGTCCCGCCGATAGCAAGATCGAGCAAGCCTGGCAGCACGATGTAAAGCCTCTCGACATCGCGGTCGATCAGGTTTGCCCAACCGTTGAACTCCTGCGAAACGGTAA
>JABMQG010000340.1 GCA_013203365.1 Planctomycetota bacterium
GGCCCGAAGGTTCCGTGCCCCTGCATCATGATAAAACCGTAGGCGGCGCTGTCCTTTATGGTGGCGGTCCGGCCGGGCATGACGGTTAGTTCCTTCGCGCTGAAGGCCGGCGACTTGTAAACTATCCAGTTTTCCACGTAGCCTTGATCCTGCATTTCCCTCACTGGCTTGGCTGGTTTGGGGACCATGAAGCGGTTGGCCTTGAAGTTGGGATCGACGTTGACCTCCCAGTCGATAACTTCAAGCAGGTACCGAAAATCGCCTTTTTTCTCCGGCGGGGTATTTTTCCACAGCAGTTCTTCGGGAACTATGGAGTCGCCGGTAAGCGATTGATACATAGCAAAGATATCGGAGGCCGCCTGCGGCTCGTAGGTGCACAGGCTGCCTGGGGCATGCAGCACGCCGCCGGGCACATCCCAGCCGGTGCCGGGCTCCAGGCGATAGGCCTTGGAGATATTGGTTATCTTGTTGTCCCCCTTGACGAAATCCTTCAGGACCTGGATGAGTTGCTCCTTGGTTGTGCCGGGCTCTAGGCCGAAGAACGTGTAGGGGAAATCGCCGCCGTGGTTGTTGACCTGTGTTGGGAAGAAATAGGCCTCGGGCTTGGCGTGCTGATTGACGAGCTTGGCGTGCTGCTGGCGATGGTGAACGTGGTGAGGCAAGGCGCCCTTGTTGTCGAAGAACTTTGAATACATGGGCCAACGGCCGTACTCGTCCCAAAGTCGCCGGCCGATGAGTTCCCCGGCCAGTTCCTGGACGGCGTCGCGCAACAGCAGTTGTTTGACCTTGCTGCCATCTTCGAACACGATAAAGCTCAGTCCCTCGTTAGGCGAGGTAAGAGGGCCGTTGTCGGCCGGCGTTGTGGAGGAGAACCACCGCTCGTCTATGCCGCCGCGTCGGCCACCGAGTGCGTAGTAATCGTCCGGATGCAGTTTTATTCTTCTGCCCGGGACGCAAAACTCACGCGGTACCCAGTTGGGCGCAAGCCTGACAATACCTTCTCCCTGCTCGAGGGCCTTTTCTGCAAGTGCTTTTGCTGACATTGGTTGTATCTCTCTTCCTAATTGGCTACGAAGGCCGTCTTATTTGAACGTAGGAATGACTATCCCGCGAAGGATGATGTTCTGGCAGAAGACGAAGACCAGCAGCGTGGGCATCGCCGATATCACCAGCGACGCCATGACCACCGGGACCGAGTGTGTCTGCTGGAATTCGTACAGAAACACCATCAGGGTCCACATCTTCGGGTCCTGGCAGGTCAGGAATGCAAACATGAACGCCCCATAAGCCGTGGTGAACGCGGTCAGGGCAATCACGGCCAAGACCGGCTTGCACAACGGCAACGTCACTGAGACGAACATGCGGGTTTCAGAAGCACCGTCGAGCATGGCAGCCTCGTAGAGTTCCGGTGGAAGGGAATCGAAAAAACCCTTCAACAGGAAAATGGCGAAACCCTGTGCGATGCCTGGCAAGACCAAGGCTACGAACGTGTTCAACAGTGATACGTTCAGGTCTTCCCGGCCTATCCATCGCGCGATCACCGGCGGGCCGAACCAGCCGGCAAGCAGGGCACAGGCGGTGCCGATAAGAATGCTCCAGAACATGGGCAACTTCAATTTCGTCAGGTAGCTAATGACGAAAAACATCACCATGCCGGATATACCCAGTATTATCGCACCCAATGGGAAGCTCTTGACCAAAAGAAACCCCGGGATCATCGCCACTTCAGTCGGGAACGCCATAACAGCTAGGAGGAAGATCAACACGTGGTTGGCGTATTTGAGGCGGAACCGGCTGAGGACATATGCCGCCATCGGGTTAACCGTCAGCGTCGTCAGGATGGTCAAGACAACCAAGATTATCGTATTCCACAGCGCCCGGCCGTGAATGAAGACGAAGTCGAGCACGGCGGAGAAGTTGCCGAGGAGGAACTTTTTGAATATTTCCCAGTGATTTCTGGTAAAATTGACGTAATCGACAACATCGTATGGCAGTCGTATATCATCGAAAGACGACCACTTGCCTGCGTGCGCGGTGTTAAGTGCCTCGATGCTCCCCTGATAACGGTCGTTCAAGAATTGGTGCCAGAGCGCCTGGGGGTCGATGGGGTCGAAGTATTCCAGCAGGCAGTACTTGGAGCGTGCGAATCCCATCCACGTCCTTCGGGCATTTCGTTCCACGGGTGCCTTTGTGGTGAATGGTATGGCAGCGCTCGCGCTGGTTTCGGCGAGGTACTTGGCGAAAGCCTCTTTGGCCTGACTATTCAATCGGATGTAGGACAGCGGGATTATCCACCGCAGTGCGTGCAGTTGGAGCTTGCGCCCTTCTTCCTGGTTGGATAGCGCCGACCAACGGATGTCCGTCATGTACTTGAACGATGTCCCAAACTCTTCATTGAAGAGCCTGACCGACCCATACTGGCTGCGGACCTCGATGAAGGCCAGTTCGTCCAGGGACAACAGGTATTGTTCCGGATAGGGGCGTGAGATGACGAACTGGCGCCAATCCACGTGGCGAGGGACAGTTATGTCATAGTCCCAAACGCGGTTATAGTCGCGTGGCAGGCCCAGTTCCTCCCACTTGCCGGCGGTATCGTCGTAGATACTGTTGACCCTATCCAGGCTGCCGTACTTGTTCTTCATCGCCTGGAAGTACGCGTGGCGGACGGACAGCACGCTGTAGTCCTCGGTGGCGTAATAGATGAATTGGAGATACTTCAGGTCGTCATTCACCTGGGCCATAAAATCGGCGTAATCGCGGTCGATGGTCTGGATGGCCTTCTCAGGTATTTTAGTGAGGTAATCAAACTGTTTTGTCTCGATGTTCTCGGGGCGATACCAACTGTCCTGGGCATATTGGTAGGCAAGTGTTCCGACGCTATTTTTCTCGACGACATACTTCCGGAACTGGGCAATTCGGGAGGTAAGGTAATCGGGAATCAACCTGAACTCCCGCCAATCCGCGATGCTGGTCGTGGCGGTGGTGAGCATCAGCATGAAGGGATAGACCATCGTGATGGCGCCGATCGTCAGCACAAGGTACAACGAGCCGATCAGTGCTCTCGTACGGAACGACTTTCGCCCTACTATCGGAATAACAGGCATTACTTTGCAGCCTCTTTCGATGCCGCGGCGCTGAACTGCATCTTATTCAGCAGCCGGAGTTGATACAATGTGAAACCTATCAAGAGTGCCCCCAGTATCCAGGCCTCAGCGGTGGCCATTCCGAAGTTGAGGAACAGATAGGCCTTGAACCAGATATCGAGCCCGACTGTGACCGTCACGTCTTCCGGGCCGCCTCCGGTCATGACGAAGATATTTGTTGATGCCCGCATCGCCCCGACCACGGCACCCACGAAATTGATGACGATCAGGGCCGACAGATTGGGGTAGACCACGTGTACGCACTTGGCCCAGATGCTGGCCCCGTCGAGGTCCGCCGCTTCGTACTGTTCCTCTGGGATACCCTTGAGGGCCGCCAGGTAGATCAGGCAGCCCGGTCCGACGCCGGCCCAGATGGTGGGAACGATTATCCAGAACATTGCCAAGTCACGGTCCTGAAGGAACTTTTGCGCTGTGAAATTCCAGGGCTTGGCGAACCATACCACCAGGGCCGAGGCCCCGCCGTCACCGGTGATTCCCACAACTCGCCAGAGAAGATAGAACAGACCGGCGGCGGCGAAAGCCAACGGTAGGTACTTGCCCCAGCCGGTAACTCCTCGTCCGAACGAGGTGCGGGCCAAGCCAAACACGGCAAAGGCCAGCGCCAGGAAGATAAGGCCCTTCAGCACGATCATCATGGGTGCGGGCAAGTCGTTGAAGTACAGAATAATGCTGTTGATCAAGCCGGTGTCCGACTGTTCGTAGAGCAATTGCTTCCACATAAACATCGTGACGATGCCGGTAGTGACGGCTGGCAGGTAATACAACACGCGAAAGAAAACCTTGCCCTTGGGAATCTCTGTAAGAAATATGGCCAAGGCTATCGGGGCGAAAAAGCCCATGACCAGCGACATGACGAGGTATTGGAGTGTTTGCAGCAGGTATCGCCAGAACTCCGGGCTGCTGGTTACCTCGATGAAGTTTTTCAGATTGACCCAGGTGGATCCGCCCAGGATTTTGTAATCCTGGAAGGCCATCACCGTTCCGCGCAAGATAGGATAATAACCCCAGAGCACGACCAGACCTATCGCCGGGGCCAGGAAGAATACGATCGTCAACGTTCGACGGACCGTTTTACCCTGCACGCCGTAGCCTTCGAAATCGGCGGCCTTTCGGTGCAGTTTCACGGCCAAACGGACCGTCGCGTAGGCGCCTCCGACCAGAAGCAACACGACCGCAACGGCTACAAACCAACCTACTCTGGTGCGTCTCTTGATAACCTCTTCGGGTAGATCGCCGAGGATGAACTTATTAACGCGGGTGCAGGTATCCGCCATCAACTTTTTGGGATCCCGGGCGAACCGCCCCTTTTCGTCGGGCACATCGCCGATGATAGCGTCTATCGGCACGCCGTACTCCCGCGTCATCACGTGTTGGAAACCCTTGCAGTACGGCTCGACCTTGGCGTATCGCTCAAGCAGGTCCCAAAGTTTTCGCCGTTCGTAGGGGATATTCTCCAACTCTTGTTCAAAGCCGAGGCTCTTGAGTACGCTTGGCCGAATGAACTCTTCCAGGCCCGCTTCGACAAAGGTTTGAACGCGAATGCGCTGGGCCTCCGGCCCCGTGACGTACTCTATGTATTTCCACGCCGCTTCGCGAATTCGCTTGTCTTGTTGTGTGGCGTTAATAGCCAGGTAGTGACCGGCAATAAACGCCGCGGGAGGGATGTCCTTCGTTCGGGAAGGAAACGCGAGCATGGACTGTGTGTCCACGTTACTCGCATCGGCATCGGACATGGTACCGATGTTCATCGCATATTCAATTATCTGGTTGCGGCTCGACTGCCTGACGGCCCCTTTGCCGGCGAAGGTCTCCTGGCCCTTGGTCACGCCTACATATATCCTTCGCCGGCCATCGGATGTGGAGATATCGACGGCCTTTCCGCATACGGGGCAGGCCGCCCTGCCGTTTTCGAGCATCTCCGCAGACAGGTCAAACTCCCGATCCTCGTGTTTATTTTCGCAGCGCAGCCATTTAGTATAGAGGATTCGCCGGTACCATTTCAGTGCCTCTACGGACGCGTCATCGTCTGAGACAAGCCGCCACTTCAGGTCCGTCATGCTGTAATCCGGGTCGACGCCCTCGGCTGTCAGGCGTTCTCGCAATACATCCAGGCCCTTGTAATACTTCTCGCTGTTGCCGATCGCTATGTTCAACCGACGGTAGTCGAACGGTGGCGCCGGAACGGGCACGAGCTTGCCGTTTTCCAGCGGGTAGTAGCCCTGGACCACTTCACCGCCGGAGCTCCAGATATACTGAAGGAAGTGCCAGCCGGCGTATATGCCGGTGAGCATATTCAGGCCGTAGACTTGCGAATCTCCGCGTTTGGCGTCGGGCTCCTTGCTGGGAAGCCGGGTAAGGCGTCGTGCCATCCGATAAAACTCGTCCCAGTCCTGTGGCGACTTCAGCTCGACGCCGGCACTGGCGAAGATATCCTTTCGGCATAGGAGCGCCATCGAATAGTAGCCTTTGGGCACGCACCAGACCCTGCCGTCAATCTGCGCCAACTCCCAGACCATAGACGGGGCGTTGACCCCGGTGTACGGTTTTCCTGTTCTCTTGGTGTATTCGTTGACGTACTCATCCAGGGGCAGGAGAAACCCCTGATCGTAATAATCCCCGACCTGCCGGCCGAAAAGGTAGAATACATCCGGTGCGACACCACCGGCAACGGCAAGGAATTGACTACCTTCGGCAGCCGGTCCACTGATGTGAAGCGGCTCTAACTGAACAATACGAACTTCAGGGTACTTTCGGCAGAATCCTTCAAAAACCCGACGATCGGCGACGCTTAGCGGGGAGGTGGATCTTTTGTCCGGAACGTCCCAAAGCCGCAACGGGATCCGATCGGCCTCGGCGATTGTCGGCGCCTGGGCCGGCGAGTCGGCAATCACGGCAGGCGGGAAACACAGACAAATGGCTGCGCAGATAAAGATTGCCCGAATTCCGCTGCCGTATGGATAGCTTACACGCATCGCCGTTGACGCCTCACAGATTGTGGATCATACAGAAGCAGTACGCCTGCCGAGGGCGGCAGGCTGTTCTGGGAAACGGTTCACCTCACCTCGCATCGTCTAAATTCCGGTGTCATCAATAGCACGACATAGCCTATATAGCGGCTCTCATGGTGGGGTGTCAATGGACAATGCAGTGAACTTTGCCTTTCTCGGCCCGTCCGGGCGGTTCGGCATGCGGCCCGGCGGGGCCACGGCGAGGCGGACGCCGATAGCACTGCCCGTGCCTTCCGGGGCCGGCTTTTTAAAAAGTTTTTTCAAGGCATTTTCCATAGCGATTTCATTGACTTTCCCCCTCCATTGCTGTACGAAACGACTCCCGGTTCGCGAAAGAGGTCTCTGGCCACTCGCGATGGGCTGTTGGAGCACTCGTATCGCGGACAAGCACCACGTGGCGCCGAATCCAGGCGTCTTGGTTTTCATACCACTATGGTTCAATGAAAGGTTTTAAAAAAGTGCCAAAGAGAAAGATGGTTCCCGTTATCGTCATGATGGGCGGCGGCAGCTACGGGTGGAGTCCGATGCTGATGAACGACATTCTTCAGGTGCAGGGCCTGGAGGAAGCGGAGATTCGCGTCTTGGACATCAACGCCGAAGCCGCCGAACTGATGAGTCGGCTGTTAGGAATGATGGCCCAGCGCAGGGGCCGGGCCATTACAGTCAAGGCGACCGACAATCAGCGAGAGGCCTTTCGAAATGCCGATTTCGTCGTCATAACCATATCAACCGGCGGCCTGGACGCATCGGAAGAGGACATGGCGATTCCGGAACGCTACGGCATATACCAGACGGTCGGGGACACGGTCGGCCCAGGTGGTTGGTCGCGTTCCATCCGGAACATACCCGTGCTTCAGCGGGTGGCGAAGGATCTGAAAGAGCTCTCGCCACAGGCGGTCATTCTGAATTACACCAACCCGATGGGCACGTTGACCAAGGCGCTCTGTGTGGAGAGCAACCTGCGATGCGTCGGGCTTTGCCACGGGCTGTTCGAGGTCTACGCATTGCTCCAGGACGTCTTCGACCTGGAAAGCGAGAGTGAAATCCGCTTGAATGTGGCCGGCATGAACCATTTCTTCTGGGTTCTCGATTTTACTATCAAGGGCGAGCCGGGCTACCCCCTGTTGCAGAAGAAGCTCAAGGGCAAGGCGAACTTTGCCGAGCTGGTCGGCGGGGACTACCAGTACAACATCTACGCCGATCGTCGCACGAGGACCGACAGGAAAAAAGGACCGAGCGCGGAGGCCAACTCTTACTGGGTCTGCGGGGAGCTGCTCAAGGAGTACGGGCGGCTTCCGTACATTGGCGACCGGCATACGGTGGAGTTCCTCTCACGCTACCTTGCCCCTGACGAAGCTCGGCTGAATGCCTCGAACGTTAAGCGCACGCCCATTTCCGAGCGAGTTGAGGGCATGGCCAAGGCAAAAGAGCAGACCGTGGCCATGGTTGAGGGTAAGGAACCCCTTCCGGAAGATAGATCCCGCGAGGCGGCGGCCGACATAATGTCCGCAATTGTGCACTCTACGGAGTTCGTGGA
>JABMQG010000341.1 GCA_013203365.1 Planctomycetota bacterium
CCAAACAAACCCATTTGTACGGCTTCTGTTCGGTATCGGCGAACACCTGGCCGAGTGTGTGCGTTTTCCATCGCCTACGACGTCTCAGGCAGTGCAAACTTGACCCGCTTTAAAGGCAACAGGGCTTTAGGTCGAAGTAGTTGATATGGATGCAACCGCCTATAAGGAGGACTCAACAGGCTCAGTTACGGCTACGGCAAAAGCCGGGACGCTTGTGTGGATTTCCGACACACCCATACCAAGTAACATTTACCAGGCCATCAGCGAACGGCACAATATTCGGCACATCTCGCCGGACGAGCCGCTGGCCAAGCATGCCGATGATGCTCAGGTGGCCTTGATTCACTTCAACGAGCCGGCTGCAAACCTTCGGCAAATCTCGATGGTGGTGGAGCAGTTGCATCAATCGTCGATGATCGGTTTGCTGCTACTGCCTGAGCGTGACTGGGGCCTTCAACGGCTGTTACGGCCGAACGGTCGGCTGGTGGTGGCCGTATCGGAAGGGTCACCGCAGGCCATTGCCGCTGCTGTCTCGGTGGCGGCCCAGTTGCAGCCGACGATGGAGAATCTCAGCAAGGAAATAACCCGGATTCGGTCGCTAGGCAGCGGAATCGGCAAAACGCTGGATCAAATCGACCAGGACATGCGGTTGGCGGCTCGACTGCAACAGGACTTTTTGCCCAAGTCGCTTCCCGAACTGGGGCCGTTGCGGTTTTCCGTGATGTTTCGCCCCGCAACGTGGGTTAGCGGCGATATCTACGACGTTCAGCAACTGGATGAGATCCACGTAGGCTTTTACGTGGTCGATGCCGTCGGTCACGGTATGGCGGCGGCGTTGATGACCATGTTCGTCAAGCAAGCGCTGCCGACGAAGAGAATCATGGGGCATAAATACGAGATTGTGCCGCCGGACGTCGCTATGACTGAACTGAACCAGGCCCTTTGCGAGCAGGGACTTTCGAGTTGCCAGTTCTGCTCGGCTCTGTATTGCGTAGTGAACAGCCAGACGCTGGAGATGAGCTACGCACGTGCCGGGCACCCCGAGCCCATACTCCTTGGTGCCGATGGCCAAACCAGCACACTGGGCGGCGAGGGTGCCCTGCTGGGTGTGATTCCGGATGGTTCGTACGGCCTGTCTCGCACGAGATTATCCCCCGGGGACCGTATTGTTCTGCACAGCGACGGGGCGGAAGACGCATTCCGCGGTAACGGCCTCGACAGCCGACGGGATTTCATCGCCGCGATGGAGAGTATGCGCCATTTGCCCGTGGACGAGATGATGCTGCAAATGGCATCCTTGGTGGACAGCCTACAGGGCTCATTGCATCCAGCCGACGACATAACGGTCGTGGTCATGGACGTGGGCGTTCCAGCCGAGGGTGGGAACTGAGTGTCCCTAACAGCAATGAGGCATCGCCGAGACATCGCCCCAAAGCGCCGCGTCGGCTCATCTGCCTGGCTTGGAACGCTAGCTTGGGTCTCGAACGCATCCCTGCGCCATATAGGCAACCAGCTCGGCCGGGGCACCTGCTGTGGTCAATACCCGGCGCTTCAAGATGGTGGCTGGGCCGCCTTCGAGGCCGAGCCTTGGAGGGACCGCTGCAATCGCTGCTTCATCAGCCGGCCTACCTTGAACTTCACCGTGCGTTTGGGAGGCACGTGAACACGCTCAAGAGTCTTGGGGTTCTGGGCGATACGAGCGGCCCGCTCCTTCGACTCAAAAACGCCAAAGTCGCGAAACTCCAAGCGATTGCCATGCCCGAGCTCCTCAATGATACTGTCGAGAAAGCTCTGCACCACGCGCTTGACTACCACACGTTTGCTGCCCGTGTCGTCGGCAATGCGGTCGATCAGTTCCTTTTTTGTCACCGTGTGCATTATTCTGCCCTTTGTGACGCCGGTTCTGCCGTCTGTTGTTCTATTCCAAATCCCAAACACCAATTCGTCAAACGAGTACTCGCGAAAGGATTGCCCTTGATGCAACTTATCTTATAGCAATGACTTTCCGCAGGCAAGCACAATTATATCAAATATGTTACGCCTCGTCGTTGCCATGCCGCCCCGGCCCTAAGCCGCTGTGCACTAGCCGGTTGAAAACAGCAATGACCCTGCAAACTTCGATGTCTGTGCCCACTCGGTCGTATTATTATACACATCGGCAATCTTTAACGCCATACAACAGCACGATTTAGTTTTTTGCGGCGGCAGACGCGACTGACCGACAAACCCCCCGGTCGCTCCGGCATCGACTGCCAGGGAAAAAACCAACAAAATCAGTCGCCTACCCGCCGAGAAACAGACGCTTTTTTCTTCGCTCGGCGAAAAAACACTGCATAAATGACTAACCCATACTCGTGGGTGCTGTCTAATACGGCAAGCAGCTGTCAGTTGTCCTGAAAAGTCAAACCGAGGTCCTGATTCTTTTAAGGAGTGCAACAATGAAAACGACGCTATTAGGTTGGTTGACGCTACTGGCCGCCTTCACACTCCTGGCAGTGCCGGCCAGTGCACGCGCAGATAAAAACCGGCTCGACAAGAATGTCGATCGGCTGATAAACACGCTCTTGACCGCCCGAGACGACGACGACCGCGAAGATGCAGCCAAGTTGCTCGGAAAGATAGGCGGGCCAAGCGCACTAGTGGCGTTGGAATACGCCGCCAAATCCGACGAAGACCGTGGCGTGCGAAAAGATGCCCGCAAGGCCGCCGAGAAAATCCGCGCCCGCCTGTTAGC
>JABMQG010000342.1 GCA_013203365.1 Planctomycetota bacterium
CTGCATGTACACCGGCATGTTCTGCGCGACGGTGAAGCTGTTCTCGCACACCAGCGGCGCCTGCAACTGCAGATGATCGACCAGGAACTGTTGATTTCTGGGAACGATACGGCGTGAAAAAGAAAAATCTTTCGCCGAGGTCTGCTTGATCCGCCAAGCCTTCAGTCGGACCCCTACGGCGGAGCAGATGTCACCCCAGATTCCCTTTCGCTCTCCCAGGGCGAAACCGTAATTGAACCGCCCGAGGTTATCGACCAGCAGGGTAAGCTCGTTGACGCCGCGTTGGAGCTTGACGTGCAGCGGCTTGCGCTGTGCGCCCGGGCCGCGCCCCCAGACGCCGGCTCCTCGGCCGTTGATAAACACCGTCGCCCGGTCGGCGCAGCAGGGCAGTACGATGTCCTTGCTGGTCGCACGAGGCATGTCGATGCTAACGCGATACCAACCGTAGCCCTGCAAGGCCCCTTCAGACGCCATGTCGCTCGGGCAGTCAATCCGGGTGAATGTGGCCGACTTGTCGGTTGGCTCGGTGCAGACGGACCTGACATGCCAGCTGCTCAGTGTTGGAGTATGGACCCTGGCAGGCCTGGTATTGTGACGGACCCTTTTTGTCGTCAAGTGCCCATCCGGGGCGAAGATGTAGTACTGCTTCGTGCCGGGCGCCAAGGCAAGATCGTCCATCGTCTCACCCACGAATTCCGGGCCGATGATCAGGCTCCCGTCCAAATTCCAGCACCGCTCGGCGAGGGACGAGGCCATGACCACCAGCACAAGACCCTGAAACTCAAGTCGCAAAGGCGAGTTGCCGGTCGGCACCTCCAAGGCGATCTCCGTCCCGTTGATCGAGACCACACCATGTTGGCCCGGCACACCGTGCAAAACCAGCATCTTTGAACAGAACAGGCCCAACGGCATAAGGTTGCTGTAATCCAGCACGTGTGTGTCGGTTAGGGACGCTCTGCTAAAGACGGCGACGGCACCGAAGTGGCTCAGGTCCACGTCCAACGTTCTGCCGTCGGTGAGAACCACGCGAGCGCTCTTGATCGCGTCGTTACCGTTGTTGGTCACTACTGTTACGTCGCCGTTGACCCCGGTGCATGCGTAGACGGCAGTGTCGGTCAACGTCGCCGGGGCCATCACGTCACTTGCGGCGGCCAGGATATAGCCCATGTGACTGGCCATCATGTTGACCAGTCGCAGTACGGAATACTTCCGCGTCAGGCCGCCGCCTTCCGCTATCGGGGCGTCGTAGTCGTAGCTGGTGGTTATGAAGCCGTAGTCGCCGTTGGGCGCCCGCCCGCCCCAGAAGGCGAAGTTCGTGCCGCCATGGTACATGTAGTAGTTGATCTGGACGCCAGCGCCTGTCAGCTCCAACGCCCGGCGGGCCGTCTCGCGGGCGTCCTTGCAGGCGTGCGGACCGCCCCAATGGTCGTACCAGCCGCAGTGGAACTCGGTCGCCAACAGCGGTGCCTCGGGCTGCATTTGGCGGAGCTTCTTGGCCTGGACCGTAACGTCCTGCCAACCGTTGATGCACTCGATCGTATCGTCGAGCTTGGGGCTCGACAGCAGGTTGCACGTGAGAACCGGAATATCGAACCCGGCTCGCCGAATTAGTCGCGTTATAAAACTCAGATACTCCTGACGATCCGGCTGGGTCGTCATGAAGTATTCGTTCTCGTTCTGGATGGCGATTATATTGCCGCCACGGGTAACCTGCAGGTCTGCAAGCTGCGGCAAGAGTTGGCGGAAGTACTTGTCGTAGTAATGCGTATAGATGGCGTTATGGGTGCGATACTGGATGTTGGCCTTGGCCATCAGCCAGGCCGGCAGGCCGCCGAAATCCCACTCCGCGCATATGTACGGGCCCGGGCGAATGATGACGTACATGCCCAGGTCGCCGGCTTGCTTGACGAACTCCGCAACGTCAAAATCGCCGGTGAAGCGCCACTGGCCCTCAAGCGGCTCGTGGTAATTCCAGGGTATGTAGGTCTCGATGCAGTTGAGCCCGCCCCGACGAGCCTTCATCAGGTGGTCGCGCCACAGCGCAGCGGGCATGCGGAAGTAGTGCAACGCACCGCTTACCAGCCAAATGCGATGACCGTTCACCATGAAACTTCGGTTGTCGTATGTCACCTGGATCATTGGCATCCGCGCCTTCGGATTGGATCGGCCGAAAAGCGTAGGGTCAGTGTAGCAGCGACAAAACGACTTTCAATGAAAAACAGGACTTCAAAGGGCGAAATTGCCAGTTGTGCAGCTAAGTACTTTTCACACAGGCTGTTACAATTATATTGGTGTTCTTTTTGGGAATTGACGCCTTGTCCGCTGACTTAAGTGACTTTCGAGGGTGCCGATGGCAGAGGCATTACTGTTAGGGGCTTTAAAGTCAGGGGAGGGCGAACAGCCGTACCGCGTTGGCCGTGGTTTGCTCTAACATGGTCTGCAGCGGCACGTTGCGGACGTCGGCAAGTGTGCGGGCGACGTGAACGACGTGGGCGGGCACGTTTGGAAAGACCTTTCGAACCGGCTCGGGTGAGAGGTAAGGCGAGTCGGTCTCGACCAGCAGGCGATCGGCGGGAACTCTCCTGGCGGCGGCGCGATTTAGGTCGGCCCGCTTGAACGTGACAACCCCGGCAAAACCGATGTGCCAGCCCTGATCGAGAAACTTGTCCACTTCCTCGGCCTGGCCGGTAAAGCTGTGTATCACGCCAGTTAGCCGGCCCGCAAAGGCCCGGAGGATCGCCAGCGTGTCGTCGCACGCCTGGCGGGTGTGGACTATCACGGGTTTACCCATTGCCGCCGACAGCTCAAGTTGCTCGCTGAAGACTTTTTGTTGCACGCATCGGGGGGAAAAATCGTAGTGGTAGTCCAGGCCGATCTCCCCGACGGCGACGCATTTTCCCTCGCCGCCGCTGGCGATATCTCGCAACCGCTTGAGGTAGTCTCCGTCGGCGTCCTTGGCCTCGTGCGGGTGTACACCGACGGAAAAGAACACGCCCGCGTTTCCCCCGGCAAGCTCAGCCGCTGCCATCGCGTCGGCGACGTCTGTTGCCACGGTCACACACGCTGTCACCCCAATGGCCCAAGCTTCGCCGAGAATCTCAGCTACCCGTCCAACGAACTTCTCACTGGTCAGGTGACAGTGTGTGTCAATCATCTCGGCCTCCGATTTGCGATTCCGGCCGACGCCGCCAGATGACCCGAAAACAAGTCGATGGCAGGGGCATTCTGTGAGAGGCTCTAGGTAAACGCATCGGGAATGTGCCGAATCTGTGCCTTCTGGCCGGGGCGGATGACGATGGAGACGACGTCGAAGCGAACGGCCAAGTCGGCCCGGCCGGTCTGGTGAAGGTAGTAGCGGGCAACCTTGCGGTATCGGTCGCGCTTGCGGGTATCAACGGCGGATTCGGGATCGACGTACGCGTCACAAGAGCGGGTCTTGACCTCGGTGAACACCAGCGTCTGGCCGGTGAGGGCGACCAGGTCGGCCTCGCCGGCCGGGCAGCGGTAGTTACGGGCAAGAATCTTGCAACCTGCACCTTGTAGTGTCCGGGCGGCCAGGTTCTCCCCGCGCCGGCCGACTGACTCGGCTTGTCTGAATGGCCACATACCCCGTCCCTCTGGAACGACTCCCAAACTCGCGGACAGGAACTCGCCGGCGGTATCACTTGACCGCGGTTTCAGACTTCCTGTCCACGGTTGCGGGCTGCTTGGTGGTCTTGCCGGTTTTTTTCTTCTTCTCGCGCAGCACAGTGGCCTTGCCTGTGCGCTGGCGAAGGAAGTAAAGCTTCGCCCGCCGGGTATGTGCGGTCCGGACTACCTTAACGTCGGAGACGTGCGGGCTGTGCAGCGGGAATACCCTCTCCACACCCTCGCCGGCGACGATGCGCCGAACCGTGAATGTTTCGCGGATACCGGAGCCCTTTCTTGCAATTACGATGCCGTTGAAGACCTGGATCCGTTCCTTCTCGCCTTCGATGATCCTGACGGCAACATCCACTGTGTCGCCGACGTCAAAATTCGGGGTCTTGGCCTTCATGCTGGAGGCGACGGCTTTTTTCATCAGATCCATAGTCATGGGATTTCTCCTGCCGGGCCCAATGCGATCTCTGCCACGGCCTTGCTACTGGCGGGCCTCGTTGCCTTGCTGTTTATCCAAAAATTTCTGCCACAAATCCGGTCGTCGCTGCCTGGTACGCAGGTGCTCCTGCTCGCGGCGCCACGAGGCGATCTTGGCGTGGTCGCCGTCCAACAGAACCTGCGGAACGCTCATGCCTTGGTACACACGCGGGCGAGTGTATTGAGGGTACTCCAACAGGCCCTGGCTGAATGATTCCTCCGCCAGCGACTGCTCGCTGCCCAAGGCCCCGGGCAGCAGCCGAACCACCGCGTCTAACACGCCCATGACTGCTATCTCTCCGCCGGTTAGAACAAAATCGCCCAGGCATATCTCATCGTCGGCAAGGCCCAGGCGAATCCGCTCGTCAAAGCCCTCATACCGGCCCGCCACCAAGATCAGCCGATCCCGCCGGGCCAACTCGCAGGCGACTTGCTGCGTAAAGGCCCGGCCCTGCGGGCTCATCAGAATCACCTCGCCGCCGGGGTCGGCCAGGCTGCGAAGGTGTTCGACGGCGTCGAAGATCGGCTGGCACATCATTACCATGCCGGGCCCGCCGCCGAACGGCGCATCGTCAACTTTGCGGTACCTGTCCTTGGTAAACTCGCGAATGTCCGTGGTAACTATTTCCACGACGCCGGCGTCTTGCGCCCGCTGGATAATGCCGGCACCAAGGACGCCGGCCAGCATATCCGGAAATAGCGTCAGTATGTCGATGCGCATAGACATTGCACATCGCCCGGGCGATGCGGCGGGCCTATCCCGCAGCTTCGACACCGCCATTGGCCGGGGAGTCAGCAGCCGGCCGGAAACGTTTCAGCAGGTCCGCTACCGTTTCCGTCGGCTGGGCTCCGACGCTCAGCCAGTAGGTGATCCGATCCAGTTTCAGTCGGATTTGTTTCTTCGGATCCTTGTTGGCCGGGTCGTACCAGCCAAGCTCCTCGATCACCCTGCCGTCACGCGGTTTTCTGCTGTCAACGGCATTCAGGCGGAAGAAGCTGCGGTGCCTCTGTCCGAATCTCTTCAATCGCAACTTTACGGCCACTAGTAAACCTCCACCGCGGTGTACACGCATTTTCAGTTTCAGCAGGATTAGTGAACCAAGTATTCTAGCATCCGCGGTATCGCTGGCAAGGGCAAAATATCGCTCAAATATCGCGCAATTTTCGGCCGGGCGCATTATCCTTATCCTGCGACAGCAAGTCTTGCGGCAGCAAGGGTCGGCTATCGGGCCCCAACCGCAAAGTCGATCGTCTCAAGGGCGACGTCTCGGCTGAGGGCTCGCCTTCGGCCGCAGGCTGTGCGGTTGGCGTGACTGATGAGACCTGATCTGCCACAATGGGAGCCTTGACAATGGGCTACGGAATCTACTTCATGTTCGCGTTCTGGCTTTTTGCGATCGTCTTCGCCGCCCGAGGGGCACTTGCCATGTGGGGCGGCATTATCAAGCCGAAGACCGTCGCCTGGGCGATACTTCCGGGTACACTGGTCGCGGAGATGGCCTGTGCCCTGGGTTGCCTGCTGACCGGGGCACAGGTCCGCCTGCGAAGGCTCACCGACGTGCCTCAGGATAAACCAGACAAAGCCTTGGACGCCAAGAACGGCATACCATACCTCACCCCGCTACTGACGGGGCTGCTGCCGCTGGTGGCGTGCATTGGGCTTATCGGCCTGCTGAGTGCAGGGCTAGGTAGGCCGGTGTTCGCCGACCTGTACATGGGCCAAATCGACGCGCCTCGGGATGTGCCTTACCTGTCAAATGCAACCGTCTGGACGATGCTGAACGATCAGGTCTGGATCCTCGACGGCCACAGCAGGGCACTGACGGCCTTGCTGAAAGGTTGGCCCTGGCAAAATTGGCGAGCGTGGCTGTTCGAGTACCTGATGATATGCTTGGTGCTTTGCATGGCGCCCATACGTCGGCCGTTGAGACCCACGCTGGTGGCCGTGGCCGTGGTGGCGTTTGTTGGGGCGGCGGCCGTGGCGATCTTTTCGGCAGAGGCCATGTGGCTGCGACGGCTTTGGCCGCTGCTCAGCTATACCTGGGCCACCGCGCTGCTGGTGCTCACCGTCACGCTATGCGTTCGAGGCGCCGTCGGCTTGGTGAGAATACTCTTGGGAAAAGAGTCCGCGGGCAAGTAGGGCCCTCCGCACCAAGGTGCGTTGGCGGTGATATATGATATATTTCTGGAATGTACCCAACCCTCTCAGAAAAAAAGTCTGACGAGGTCGTCATGAATGGCATGAAGCTCGGGAACGCAGTTTCATAATTTGATGGAGTAATTAAATGCCCAAGAAAACTGAGATCAAAGATGCAAATCACGTGAGAATAGCCACTGTATTTATGCGACCAGGCCAAGGTACGCCGCAGGAGAATCTCGACCTGGCAATTGAACACATCGACGCCGCCGGCCGGGATCACGC
>JABMQG010000343.1 GCA_013203365.1 Planctomycetota bacterium
GCGCAGCAGCATCTCAAGCTTGAAACGATGTGAAGCCGAATCGACCATCACGGTAAGTGTACCTCTACAAAACCCTTCCAGGGCCGTGTGTTGCCGAACTTCCTCGGGAACGACCTCGTCCCACGCTTCGGCCAGGGTGCCCAACTGCTTGACTCGCTTGCCGAGAGTATGCTTCATCAGGATGGCCAACGGACCGCTTAGGTGTGTCATGTAATCGGTTGGCTGGCGATTCTGCCAGGCAGTCTTGAGTTGCTTGTCGTCCATGTCAGATTACCACGGCGATCCATTACCGACTGTACAACTAATTGCTGGTGCTACTGTGGTGTTATCGATTCCGCAAGCTGTAGAACTTCACTGAATTGACGCCAAGGACCAGGCTTACCCCAACTCGACCGGCATCAGAACGTAAAGAAAGTCGGTACCGCTTCTTATCAACCCCGGTTTGTTAGGGGCAGAGAATTCGAACTTGATGGTCTCGGTATCGACAACCTTAAGTACATCCGTCAAATAGGCCGGGTTAAAGCCGATGTCCAGCTTCTCGCCTTCGAATTCGACCGAGGCGGTGATTTCGGCTTCGCCGGTTTCGGGCGCCCGGCTGGTGAGGGTAAGCGTGTCTCCGGTAAAACTCAGACGAACGCCCTTCGATTCCTCGTTGGTCAGCAAGGCCGCTTGGCGAATGTGGTGCAGGAACAGCCCGGTGTCCAGAGTGGCCTTGCAGGTACACTCTTTGGTGATTACGTCTGCATATTTGGGGAAATTACCCTGGGCCAGGTTGCCTACCAGCACGGCATTGGCCGAGCGAATCAGCATTTGAGTCTCACCTACCCGTATGGCCAAGGACTGCTTCGTCCCTCCGGCGACACGCTGAATCAGACTCATGAGCTTGGTAGGGACGATGGCGGAAAACTCCCGCACAGCGGGGGCTGCCAAGGAGCCTTTGCCCAACGCCAGCCGTCGGCCGTCGGTAGCGACTAGTTGAAGCTTCTTGTCGGCGATCTCCCACAACACGCCGCTGATGGCATAACGTGAATGTTCTTTGGCGGTGGCGAACAGGGTCTTTGTTATCATTCCGGTCAGAACTTCCGCTGCCACTTCCGCATCAGGCGTATCGCCAAACTCCGAGATGGGTGGAAACTCGCTGGGATCGTAGCCGTAAATCGTGAATCGGCTGCCGCGGCCGGTTATGGTGCAGGTTTCCTTTTGGACGGAGATGGTGAGCGTCTCTTCCATGCTTTCACGTACAATCGCTGCCAGCCGTTCCGCCGGAATCAGGGCTTCGCCCTCCTCGGCGATCTCCACCTGTGGAAGCTGGTACCTGCAACCCACCTCCAAGTCAGTAGCCAACAAGCTCAGCCCGCCATTGGCGGCGACGAGCTTGACGCACTGCAGCACCGGCTTGGGCGTGCGCCCGGCCACTATGCTGCCAACTAGACCCAGGGCTTCCGTAAGTGCATTAGTCTGGACAATGATCTTCATTGGCTGCGCCTCGTGTTGCAGACCCATTTCGGCAATGGCATGGGAGCGTATCCCCGCCCGCCGTTTGCGGTCCTGCGCTTGTTTATACAATGCCTTGTCCATGCTTTCAAGGATATGAACAGGAAAGCGGGGGACTTTTCCGCCGCCCTTGCCGGATTGCATTTGCAGCTCCTGCCGGGCACAATAGGCCGACTGGAAACCGAAATGGGTACATTGGCGAAAGAACTTGCCGGAAGATTCATTGTTATCGACGGCCCAGACGGGGCAGGCAAGACCACACAAGTGGATCGGCTGGCCGGCTGGCTCGTCGCCCAGGGTGTGTCGATTGTTCGCACCTGTGATCCAGGCGGAACGGCAATCGGTAATCGAATCCGTCAAATCCTTCTCGACCCAGCCGCCAAGGAAATGAGCGTGCAGTGCGAGACTATGCTTTACATGGCCAGCCGGGCCCAATTGGTGGCCGAAGTCATTCGGCCGGCCCTGGCAGGGAAGGCATGTGTGTTGTGCGACCGGTTCATATCCGCCACCATAGCCTACCAGGGCGCCGGCGGGACCGATACCGACGAGATACTCGCAGTAGCCACGGTTGCTGTGGGTAATACCCTGCCGGACCTGACCATCATACTCGACATCGATTCCGAAACGGGCCTGGCCCGCATCAATACCAACCTCGACCGCATGGAGTCCAAGGACCTTGCTTTTCACCGCCGGGTTCGTGAGGGTTTTTTACGCCAAGTGAGAGAGTCTCCCGATCGCGCAATCGTTATCTCCGCCGCAGGCACCACCGACGATGTCACCAAAAGTCTGCAAGAGGCCCTGATCTCCTGGCGGTTCCGTTAGGGGCCCTGATTCTCCGGGTCCGAAATCCGCGTAGGGTATCACATGTCACTTTTTCGTGCGCTCGCTCTTACCGCCAGCGACCAGCCAGGGGAGTGGGGGCAGCGGCGACCGATTGAAATCTCGGCAGCTGAACGGCGTTTCGACCCTTGACCGAAAGGATGGGGATCAGGCCCTTTTCAATCAGGGCCTGCATTGCCCGCTCGGACAGGAACGCCTCTGCGCATGGGGTGATGAGGGTTTCGCCGCCGGCCTTGTAGGTGTGCATCGGCAAATCGGTCACGTCGAATCCCAGTTCGCCTGTCAGGGACCACCCGGACCTGCGAAATGCAGTGGCAAACAAGTGCGCGCAAAGAAAAGCACCGTTGCCCCACAGATATCGCTGGTGATCGCCTTCGGGGACCAGCTCCTCGAAAGCGAACCTGTCGATCGATTCGCCACCGGTGCCGTAGGGCAGGCGGAGTAGAAACCGGGGAAACGTCAGCCCGATATAGGCAGCTTCGCTGGACAGGCGAAAAGCCCCCCAGGCTGCGACTGCCTCGGCATCGCCCTGAAGGTGCCAGTCATCCGAGTCGGGCGTGTCGGAAACCGACTGGCAGCCGACCAGCCGCGGACCGGCGGCGGCCAGCAGGGGCGCCCCGGCCGCCTGGGCCAACTTGGCCAATTGCCTAAGCAGCAACAAGTCCTGTTGCTCCTGGTCGAATGTGTAGACCCCAAGCAATAGCGTCCACGGCTCGGAACTGTCGGGACCGACGCCGCGGTCCACGAGCAGCCGATACATTTGGCTGGATTGGGGATCGGCTGCCGACGTTAAATCGGCTGCCAGCTCCGCCTTGGACACGTCGATGAGATATAGTCTCAACGTTTCGTCCGTTTCGACCTCGCTCACAAGCCAGTGCAGGGCGCGCCACGCGGCCTCGAGGGCCCCAAAGCCTGCGTGGTGCAACATTACCCGCATCTGCCCGGCGATTGCCTGATCCACCTGCCGGAGCAGCTCGCCACGCTGAGGGTCCCCGCTGGGTACGATGTATGGCCTGACTGCCTCGCGGATAATTGCGTCGATGTTTCCCAAACGTCCCGCCCCCGCCGAGGTCGGCGAACTGACGGGCTGGCGGCCCAACAGCCGCTCGAGCGCATCGATATTGGATTCGCCCTCACCGGCAGAACTGAGTTGTTGCTGTTGAGCCTTGGCTTGGGCGGTCTTGTCTTCGCCCGACGACCACGATCGCACCTGTGAGGCGGCGTCGGCAAACGTGGCAGGGTCGTGCAATCGCTTGCGGAGAAGCTTGAGGGCCTGGAAGACCTCCAGCCGATCGAAGAGCCGATCCGGGTGGAAATCGTCCAGTTCGCCGAACCCGATCTCCACGGCAGGCC
>JABMQG010000344.1 GCA_013203365.1 Planctomycetota bacterium
AAGACAATGCCGAGTCGGTGATGGCCCTGGCCGGGCTGTACCACTGCGGGCTTTGGTACACGTACTGGAAATCCCAGCGAGCCGCCGCATGAGCCTGCCAGGATAATTGCTCGCACACCCGAAGTATGTCCCCAGATTACCGAGCTTGACGGCGGACAGCGCAGTCGCTAAGGTCTTTCCCATTAGCGAAAGTGAGCAAGCGATGAATCTGGCAGAATTGACGAAAGCGATAGGGGGTGAATTGGTCGGCGATGGTTCGCGCGTGGTGGAGGCCATGGCGTCCCTGGAGACGGCCGGGCCGACGGATGTGGCTTTCCTCGCTAACCCTAAGTATGCAAAGTACATAGCCGAGACGAAGGCAGCCGCGGTGATAGTATCGGCCGACTGCGACGCAGAAGCGGTGAGTGTGATTCGCTGCGCGGATCCGTACTTTGCGTTTCGCCAGGCGATGGTGCTGTTGTATGGGTTTCGCAAGGTTCCGTTCGCCGGGGTAGACCCTCGGGCCTGTATAGACTCGGCAGCGACAGTGGCGGCAACCGCGTCCGTGGCCCAGTTCGTGACCATTTCCCACGGGGCGATGGTGGGTGAAGGTTCTGCCCTTTACCCAGGTGTGTTCGTCGGACCCGAAGCCAGAATCGGCTGCTGCTGCGTGTTGTATCCCAATGTAGTGGTCTACGACGGATGCGTACTTGGCGACCGGGTGACCGTTCATGCCAACAGCGTGATAGGAGAGGACGGGTTCGGCTACGCTACCCACGACGGGGCACATAACAAAATACCCCAGGCTGGGTGGGTGGAGATCGGCGACGACGTGGAGATCGGTGCTTGCAACACGATCGACCGCGCGACTCTGGGGGCCACGCGGATCGGTGCCGGAACCAAGTTCAGCAATCAGGTCGCCATCGGCCACGGGACGGTACTGGGTCGGCACAACCTGTTGGTGGCCCAAGCGGGTATCGCCGGATCGACGACCACGGGTGACTACTGTGTCTTCGCCGGCCAGGCCGGCGTGGTGGGCCACCTGCGAATCGGCGACTTCGTGCGAGTCGGCGCCCAGGCGGGCGTAACCAACGATATACCGCCCAACACCGAGGTCTGGGGCACGCCCGCCTTGCCATTGGTCGAGGCCAGGCGCCGGGCCGTGCTGGGCCGACAGCTACCCAAGGTCAGAGAGCGAATCCGGGCTCTGGAATATGAAATTGCCGAACTCAAGCGGATCCTACATCAACATGTCGCCCCTACCGACAACGCCTGTGGCTATGAAACCCCATAAGACAGACGCCGATGACGACGTTCAGATAGGCCTGTTGGCTGGCGCCGGTCGGTTGCCGTTCATGGTTGCCGAGGGCGTCAAACGCGCCGGGCGTCAACTGGTGGTCGTCGGCTTTCGCGGCAGCGTAGACATGGCTTTGGAAGGGCTTGCCGAGCGATTCAGTCTCGTCGGCGTAACGCGGTGGAGCACAGTCATTCGTCTGCTTCACCGCTGGGGTGTTCGGCGGGCGGTCATGGTCGGATGCGTGGCCAAGGACAATATGTACAGCCCCGTTCGGCTCCTGCAGTTCCTGCCCGACCTGCGTACGGCAAAGCTATGGTACCTCAGGCTGCGAAAAGATAAACGCGATCTGCAGGTCCTAAACGCCGTTGCCGACGAATTGGCCGGTGAAGGGATCGAGTTGATCTCTTCGGTTGAGTATTGCCGCGAACACCTCGCCTGCCTCGGCCAGATGACCAAGACCGCACCATCTGCCCAGGCACTGGCTGACGTAGAGTTTGGCTGGCGGATTGCCCGCCAAAGCGCAGTACTGGACATAGGCCAAGCCCTCGCCGTCAAGGAGCGGGACATCATAGCTGTAGAGGCTATGGAGGGAACCGACCGCATGATAGAACGCGCCGGCGAGTTGTGTCGCCAAGGCGGATGGACACTGGTGAAAGTGGCCAGACCTAACCAGGACTTGCGATTCGACGTGCCAACGGTGGGCCCAAGTACGATTCGTCGGCTCCGCCAGTGCGGCGGCACCTGCCTGGCCGTCGAAGCCGCAAGAACGATTATTGTGGACAAGCCCGAGACGCTTGCCCTGGCCGACAAACTTCGTATACCGGTTCTAGGAAGGGAGTAACGCTATTCGTGCCCGCGACGGCCCGCATTGGTGTCTTGGCTGGGCACACTAGCTGTTGCGGTTGGCTTTGCTGAAAGCCCGGCAAGGGGTCTGGCGCAGGCCGTCTGAACACCAGCCTGTTGTTGAGAACCTGTGGATAAACTCGCATATATTATGCTAACCCATGCTGCTAAAGCTAGTTGTCGGGCTTGACGGCGGCAGATAGTATGTGTGTAGCCTGGGACCCCGCTCCGGAAGTCAATACCGTATAAGGAAGCCGCAGTGTGCTGAGGCCACAAGATTTTGTTTATGACCTGCCCGTCCACCTAATCGCCCAGCAGCCTTGCCGACGACGGGATGCATGTCGACTCATGCACCTGAATCGGCGGACGGGAGGCACAGCCGATCATGTCTTCAGCGACCTGCCTGAACTGCTTCGCCCTGGCGACCTGCTGGTACTTAACGATACACGTGTTCTCCCGGCGAAGTTCTTTGCCCGTCGGCACAAGGGCGGACGGATGGAGGC
>JABMQG010000345.1 GCA_013203365.1 Planctomycetota bacterium
GCTTTACACCGCCGTGATATCGCTACTTTTATCGTCGCACACCTCGGCGGCACCTGCCGGTTCGACCCAGACCAAAGGCGATGATCTTGAGGCCTCGGCCAGATCTTTCGTCCAGTTGCTGGCCGAGGGCAACGCGCCGGCGGCGGCAAGGAGGTTCGACGGGCAGATGAAGAAGGCCCTGCCTGGGGAGAAGCTCGCGGAGGTGTGGAAATCGGCGCAGGCGGAGCTCGGCGTGTTCGAGAAGATTCTTGGCGTACGAACCGAAAATCCGGGCAGGTACAGTATCGTGTTCGTCACCTGCCGATTTGCCCGTGGCAACCGGGACGTGAAACTCACTTACGACCCCCACGGGAGGATCACCGGGCTGTATTTCGTCCTCACCCGCAGCAATGCGGCCTGGAAGGTGCCGGCGTACGCCGACCGAACCGCCTTTCGGGAACGAGACGTGTCTGTCGGCCAGGGAGAGTTGAAGTTACCCGGGACGCTGACGATGCCGCTGGCCCGCGGGCCTTTTCCCGCCGTTGTGCTGGTTCACGGGTCCGGGCCGCAAGATCGCGATGAGTCGATCGGCCCCAACAAGCCGTTTTGCGACATGGCGTGGGGGTTGGCGTCCAGGGGAATAGCCGTCCTGCGCTACGACAAACGGAACCACAAATACCCAGAGCAGTTCCGCACCTCGGATAGTGTCACCGTTACAGACGAGACAATCGACGACGCCCTGTCGGCAGTGGAACTGCTGGGCAAGACCGCCGGCATCGACGGGCAGAGGATTTTCGTCGTCGGCCACAGCTTTGGCGGAACGCTGGTTCCGCGAATCGCAGCGCGCCAGGCGAATCTCGCCGGGATTGCCATCCTGGCCGGGTCCACCCGGGCGCTGGAGGACGTTCTGCTTGAGCAGTTGAGATACACCTTCTCCCTCGACGAGATAATCAGCGAACACGAGCAGAAGATACTCGCCGATTTGGAAAAGCAGGCCGCCCTGGTCAAAGGGGCGAACCTGTCAAGGTTTCTGCCGCAGAGCGAATGGCCCTTTGCGATTCCCCCTTCCTACTGGCTGGACCTGCGGGCCTACGACCCGGGCCAGACCGCCGGTAAACTTGATTGCCCGATTCTGATCCTTCAAGGTCAGCGGGATTACCAGGCCACGATGGAAGACTTCCAGGGCTGGAAGACCGCACTATCGGCCCGGCCCAAGGTCCAGTTCAATCTTTACCCCAAACTGAATCATTTGTTCATTGCCGGGGAGGGCCAGTCCACGCCTGCCGAGTACGACCTGCCGGGTAATGTAGACCAAGCCGTAGTGGAAGACATCGCCGCCTGGATCAAGGGCCGGCAGCCGAAGGCCCCGCAGCAGTAGGTTCATGGCCGCTGTCGCACGCAAAACGAGGAGTTCTACGAGCCGCAACCGGCAGGGAGCGGGCAATTAGCAGCCCGTTCGCACCCGCTCGCGGCTCTGTCATGACCCGTCAATTGAGGTCAGACAGAGCACTAGGTGGCCACCGGCAGCGGCTCGAGTGAATCCGCCTTCCGGTCGCACCACTGGGCGAGGTAGAGCAGTTCGTTCGCCACGAAATTCTGCGTCGCGAGATACTCTTTGCGGTCGCTCCGCGCGGGCGGGGCGAACCTACGCCCGCACGAGAGTGCGTTTCTTGCGCCGCGCCGCAGAACGGACGATGCCTCTCTGAGCCGGCGGCGATTCGGACGGTTCAGGCAAGCCATGCGCAGGTTTTGCCCCCGGACCTGGTGCATCCAGGTCTGCATCTCGGCGGCCACCAGTTCGAGCAACTCCGCGAATTCCGCCAGGCGCTTCCTGGCCGCGGGGTCCGCGGCTGATCGCTCAAGCTTCCTCGCCGCTGCGGGCAAGGCCGCCGCCGCACGCGCCGCACGAGCCAGCGCTTGGGCGTACGCCCGGGCCGCCGGGCCCGTAGCCCCTGTCGGCCAAAGATAATCGCCCTTGTCGCTCACGTCGTAGCAGCACACAGCCAGCGCCGGCCGGAGCACCGTCTCCCATCGCTTAAACAGGTTCATCACCGCCTGCGCCTCGGAGCCGAAAGAGTCGGCATAGCCCCTGAGGACGTCCTGCGGCTCGAGGCGGGCGTCGTAGGCCAGCCGGCCGAAGGCGATGACGTTGATCAGCTCCACTGCGGCCAGTTCGCGCGTGCTGCCGAAATGGCTGGTGAGCTCGCGCAGCCCCAGCCGCCGATAATGCCTGAAATCCTCCGCCATGACCTGAAGCATCGGCGGAACGAAATTGCGGAAGAGGATGCCGTCGATGTAGTAATCGAAGGGCCCCGTGAAAGGGTGGCGCCCGAAGATATCCAGTTGTCTCCGGAATTGCTCGTTGCGCTGGACATTCCGGGGGCACTGCGGATCGCCCAGTCCGTGGGCGTAGCAGCGGTCGCGCGGCGCGTAGAGCAGAAACACGTTGGGGTCGGGCTCAACGGTGGCTGGGGATACGGCAGTGTCATGGTAGGCCAGGAACGCCACACTGATGTGCTGGCCCGCCGTCCGCAGGGCCCTGGCGGCGGCATTGGCCGTCTGCAGGGACTGGTCGGCGGGGTCAAGATGTTTGCATGTGGGGCAGTTGCACCAGCCGCCGCCCTGAATGTCGTCCGGCCACCAGTGGAAGCCGACGGCCCGGGCATGGCGACGTGCGAAGAGTCTGGCGTTGGCGGCGATGATTTTTCGTGTACCGGCGCCGCTGGAGCAGCCGTTGTGGTCGGGCGTTCGCGGGGCGGCCAGGCCGCCCGGCACGGAACGGAAGTACTCCGGATGTCGCTCGAACTGCCTTCGCGGCAGGAGTTCGTTGAAGTAGTGGCCGCCCACCTCGCACGCGATGCCGCGCCGGTCGCAGGCTCGCCGGAAGGCCGGCGTGTCCAGGCCGAGGTTCATCATCAGGATCTTGTTCACCCGCGAGCGGGCCAGGAACGTTAGGCATTCCTCGGTTGTGGCGCCGGAGAAGCCGCCGGTGAACATCATGCAACGGTACTCGAATTGCCACTGACCGGTCAGTGGCAGACTACCGCCTGGGCCGCCCCCGCCGGTCACTACGGCGATGCCGTCTCCGCCCGGGGCCACGTAACGAACGCCCAGTGCCTCCAGCAGTCCGTAGACGCCGTAAAGCAGCCCTGCGCCGTCGCCGCCTCGAATGACTATGTCGCCTGGCGCGGCATCCACGCGGTAACCCTGCGCGCCAATGGGCGCGCCAGGCGAGGCCAACGAGGCCACCTTGGAGGACAAGCCCATCGCGATTTCATGCCGCCTCGCCCTGCATGCACGGTGCTTCCGGGCCGACAGGCCAAGCTTGCGGAGCCCCAGCAGCAGCTCCTCCATGGCGAAGGCCTCCACGGCCTCGGCGGTGCTGCACCAGACGTGCAGCAGTCGGCCCGAGTCCAATTGCAGCCGATCCCGCATCGATTCGCGACGCTTTCCCATGAGTGGCTCCTTCCGAATGCAGGTGACGCCATCGTGTGCGATAATTCTTTCTGGCCGCTGCTAACGTCTGTTTAGTGCGTTTGTAACCGTTATTGGACAGGAGAAAGTAGTAAGTAGACCGCCGAAGATGCCCTGCCAGTCGATTGGTATGGTTCTCCAATCGAGGCGTCAGGGACGTTTTCTACTTTCTACCGCTCTATGTGCGACCTTTTTCCTGACAGGAAAAATGGTCGCACACCGCCATCTGAGCCAGCAGCTTTTCCTTGACGGCCCGGCAGACGACTTGGGGGTCGTCAGCGGTCAATATCGCCTGGCAGACTGCCACGCAGCATCCGCCGGCTGCTGCGAGTTGGCCGATGTTGTCAGGCGTGATGCCGCCGATTGCCATGTGGGGCACGTCAATCTCGGCTGCCACCTGCTTTAGCAGTGAGATTCCGGCGACAGGTGCGGCAGCCTTTGTGTGCGAGGGGAACATCGGCCCGACGCCAACGTAGTCCGCACCGGCCGCCACGGCCGCTCGTGCCTGGTCGATGGAATGGGTGCTCAACCCCACCAGCTTGTCGCCGCCGACGATGCGGCGGGCCTCGGCTACCGGCAGATCGTCCTGGCCGACGTGGACGCCGTCGGCCTGCACTACAGCTGCGATATCCGGCCGATCGTTTATGATTAGCAACGTCTCGGTCTGGAGCGTCAAGGCCCGCAGGCGACGAGCCAGGTCCCAGAGTTGGCGGTCAGGAAGATTCTTCTCTCGCAGTTGAATGCAGTCCGCCCCGCCTGCGATGGCGGCGTGGGCCGTAACTACTGGGTCGCTTCTGCAAAGGTCCGAGGTCAACAGGACGCAAAGCCTGGCCCGTCGTAGACGACCGGTCAGCCCGCTCCGCACGCACAGCCGTTGTTCGAACGTGTACGCCTGGTATCGCAGCTGTTCGACGTCTCTGGCGATGCCGGCGTCAATGAGTTTGATGTATTCCTCGATCGTCCGCAGCGCCTCTCCGAGCCGTTTGCACGCGGCGGTAGCCACTGCCGCCGGCGAGGGTCGGTCGGCTTCCTCAGGTGTGGTCACGGTGGTGCCCACATCGCCTTCGGTGTCCCTGCCGGCAAGCAGTTCCGCCGCCGGCAGAGACTCGATCACGGTCCGCAGCCGGCCCCGCATCACCTTAGCCAAGGCCGACAGGGCAGGGTCGTCCAGCACGAAGCGTACGTACTCCTCCGCCACTCGCAGCGCCTCGCGGGCCCGGTTGAAGTTCGCATCCAGGATTCGATAGACCTCTCGCATGCCGGCATTGTATGCGGACTAGGCAATAAGAACCAGCCGAAGCACATGGAGCAGCCGATTGCAGCCTCGCAGCCCACCTTGCGCCCTCGAACAATGGATGTGCGGCCGCCCGCAAACGATCCTGCTAGAGTGACGCATGACGGCCAACGGTCTTTCGAGCGGACTTCCTACCACCCACGTTCGCCGGCGGCTTCGGCAGCGCCGGCGGCCCACCAGTTGGGGTCGCGGAAGTACTCTTTGAGCATCATGGCGACCGTCACGCCATCTCCACAGGCGGTGGCCAACTGCATGGGTGCGGCTGCGCGGCAGTCGCCGGCGGCGAAAACGCCCGGGACGGACGTGCGTAAGGCCGTGGTGTCGCATTCGAGGTAACCCAACTCGTTGGTTGCCACGAAGCCCTTGAGGAAGGCCGTGTTCGGCACCATGCCGACAAAGATAAACACGCCGTCGACGTGGAGGGATTCGACGTCGCCGGTTTCGACGTTTTTAATCTCGACGTGATCGAGCGTGGCCTTTTCGCCGTCGCCGACGATTCGCTCGACCACATAGGGCAGCTTGATCTCGATGTTATTCTCGCCGGCCTTTTCGTAGAGCTCCTCGATCAGTATCTTCTGTGCGCGGAACTGGCGCCGGCGATGGATGAGTGTGGTTTTTTTGGCGAAACGAGTGGCCAGGAAGATGGCGTCCTGCACGGCCGTATTGCCACCTCCCACGGCCAGGACGTGCTTATCGCGATAGAACGCCCCATCGCAAGTAGCGCAGTAGCTTACCTTTCCCGCCTGGCGCATCTGTGTCTCGCCCGGGACGCCCAGTTGGCGGTAATCGCTGCCTGGCGATAGTATTATGGCCCTCGAACGGTAGACGGAACTTCCACCTTCGATTTCGATTTCGAGCACGCCGTCGTCTCGGCGGCGCAGGGCTGTGACGGGCTGGCCGGTTCGGATGCTCGTGCCAAAGCTATGCACCTGGTTGACCATGTGCTGGACCAACTCCGGCCCGCCGACGCTTTCCCATCCGGGGTAGTTTTCGATGTGTTCGGTAAGCATGATCTGCCCGCCAGGCAGGCCGTTTTTTTCCAGGATGAGCGTGGAGTACCTGTCCCTGCTGGTGTACAGCCCCGCGGCCAGGCCAGCCGGGCCGGCACCTACGATGGCTACGTCGAATACTTCCGGGTCAGACACGTCAGGACCTTTCTATTCTATTGTTTGGTTGTACTGTTGACGTTACTCGATTCTCTCTTGCCCTGTCGGCGAAGCCAACGCGGCAGTCAGAGGCCGGCGGGGCCACCCCTGTTCTGGGCACGGCGGATGTATTCGACGACCAGCTTGTGTACTTCGGCCGGCTTGGCGATCATGGTCCATGCCGCTTCCATTTGGCCGGTGCCGGCCGTGGCAAACAGAATCGTGCCGATTCCGAAGATCCGTTCCGCCAGCGACAGTGCCAGAACGGTGTTCTGGAGGCGTTGCAGCGGGCATTCGAACACGCTGACGTGCAACACCCCCTTTATGCGTAAGATTCGGCGGTTGGTCAGGACGTAGATTCGGCTGAGCCATTGAAGGCCGGCTAAGGCCAGTCGCAGCAAGCCGGCGGCAACGCAGGCGGCGACAATGGCGTTGGTGGGAAGCTTGATGATGTCGAATCCGTTGATGGCGGCGGCCGCCATCGACGCCATCGCCAAGGCCAGCAGGACCGGCGCGCTGACCAGAAGCACGAAGAATCCGCTGGGTTTGATCGACAGGACTATTTCCTCCCCGTCCTGGATCAGCTGCGCCGGCAGGGCGATGTCAACGCCCAGGGCGGCGGCGTGGAGCGACTCGGCAGTGGCCGTCATTGTTTGCTGCGGCGGCTGGGCCAAGCAGCCACAGCACCCCCTGCCCTTGCACATTTGTGCAGGGCTTTCAGGCATATCTCCCCGCCAGACATCCTGGGAGGACCGTGGTTTTGCCGATGGATACTTCACGTCACAAGACGCTTTCCCTAAATACGATTACATTGGATAGAATACAGTGGAAAGTCGCTGTAGTCCAGCCTGTCCACCCGAGAAACCCCATCTACATCTTTGAATTAGACGAACAGCACGTTTCGGACGATCCTTGGCGAGCAAAGCTGGCAAGGTCCGAGGCTAATGCTTGATCGTTTTCGGGTGTATGCGGCCGAGAAGCGAAGGACGGCCTGCAGTAGCGCAGACTGGTCGAGTCGGCCGAGAGCAGAATAACCCAGCCCCCTTGCTGCTATGCCAGATAGCAGAAGAAGCCTTAAAGGCCGAATGCCGTAAGTACTTACGGCATGGCCTCGACCGAATTATTCGGGGCGACAGGTGGCGGGAATGATCACGTGGTCGAACTCGGAGTATTTTCTGTAATTATTGTTATTCAAACCTTCTTGGCCTGCTTCCGTACGTAGACCAGCCAGTAGACCGAGCCGACGAAAATGGCCCCGCCCGCGATGTTGCCCAGCGTCACCGGCAGGAGGTTGCGGACCAGGAAATTGCCCCACGTCAGCACGTCCAGGTTCATGCTCGCCGACGTGGCGCTGCCCTTGAGGAACAGCCCCATCGGAATGAAGTACATGTTCGCGATGCAGTGCTCGAAGCCCAGCGCCACGAAGGACATGATGGGGAAGAAGATCACCATCACCTTGCCGGCGATGTCTTTTGCGGAGAACGCCATCCATACCGCCAGGCAGACCAGCCAGTTGCAGCCGACGCCACGGAAGAACGCCTCGCCGAACGAAAGCTTGATTTTTGCGCTGGCGATGGCCATCGCCTTTTCCCCGACCGCCCCGTCGGCCATCTTCCAGATGCCGGCATGGTAAAGGATGTACGCCAGCAGCACCGCCCCTACGAAGTTGGCCAGGTACACCTGGGACCACCGGCTGAGCATGCGAGCAGTACCCAGCTGCCGTTCCAGCACACCGGAGATCATCAGGTTGTTGCCGGTGAACAGCTCGGCCCCTGCGATCACGACGAGTATCAGCCCCAGAGAGAAGGCGCTTCCGACCAGCAACTGCGCGATCCCGACGCCGACCCTGCTTGCCGCATCGTGCCCCACCAAGGTAGCCAGGGCCGCCCCGAACCCGATGTACGCCCCGGCCAGCAGTCCAAGGACAAGGGTGTTGAGAAGTGAGGCCGCCCCTTTATTGACGCTCACGGCCTTGGCCACCATCTGTGCCACGGCCTGCGGGGTGCGGTGCTCAAAATGCTCGGGGTTGGGGGCGACGTCCTTAAGTTGCTGCGCGATGCTTTCGGCGGGTCCGGCATAATGCGGGCGGGCCATCGCCTTGTCCACCGCCTGCACGATCTCTTCCGGGGTGAAGGGTTTGCATACATAATCCGACGCACCAAGGCGAGTTGCCTCCGCAGCCGATTCCACCGTTCCATACCCGGTGATGATCAGCACGGCGGCGTGCACGCGATCCGCTCGGATGCGCCGGACGATCTCCATGCCATCCATGTCCGGCAGCTTCAGATCGACCAGCACGCAGTCGAAATAGCCTTGTCGAGTGCGATCCAGGCCCTCCTTACCGGCGGGGGCGGTCTCTACCTCGTAGC
The DNA here is from genome assembly GCA_013203365.1 of Planctomycetota bacterium. Taxonomy (GTDB): domain Bacteria; phylum Planctomycetota; class Phycisphaerae; order SM23-33; family FEN-1343; genus JABMQG01. Next base: position 8,262 of record JABMQG010000345.1, read on the forward strand.
CGCTTTGGGTGAAGATCCTCTGGCAGCTTTCTCGCACGGTCGGTTCATCATCCACGATCAGAATGCGTTTATTGGCGTACAAAGGACGCTCCTTTCACCAAACTTCAGCCTCCAGGCGCTGCTGTAGCCACTGTCGTTCCTGGGGCGAAAGCTCTCCGCACTGCTTTTCGATCCAGGCGATGTCACCAGAGACGATCGCAGCCTCGGCCCGGTCACCCAGGGCAAAGCCGGAAAGTACTCGGCTGCCTTCGGCCAGCACCCGCGCGCCAAACGAGGGGTCTTGGGCTGCAACCCTCAGCACGGCGCGAACCTTGTCGGCTTGGACTTCCGGCGCAGCCGGCGGGACGAGAAGGGCCTTGTTGACGGCCTCCACGATCTGATCGGGGGTAAAAGGCTTCTCAATGTATTCCGACACCCCCAACTTCGTCGCCGTCACCGCCGAAGTAATTGTTCCGAAACCAGTAATGATGATAATCGCCGTCTGTGGCCGATCCTTTCGCACGGCGCGGACCAGCTCCATGCCGTCCAAGTCCGGCATCCTCAGGTCGGCCATCACCAGGTCGAAGGGCTGCGAAAGGGCCTGCCGCAGCCCCTCTTGGCCACTTTCGGCGGTCTCCACCTGATGACCTTCCACCAAGAGGATTCGCCGACAGCTCTTGGTCACCACCGGCTCGTCATCTACCACCAGGATTCTTCGAGCTGCTACCATGGCACACCATTTCCTTCCTGCCAGGACCCGGGCTGCCCGGGCTGGCCCATCCGATCGACAACGATAAGCAACCCTCGTGCCGGGGAACTTCTGGAGGCCGGCATGTGCGCACATTCGCCATAACCCGTTTCAATATCGGCGGATAGACTTCGGAAATACTCGCCCTTGATCTGATGTCATTTCCCCTGCTCCCGGCAGACCGTATGGCCAAAGCCGACAGTTGTATGTCTGTCTTGTACACATCATCGCCCCCGGCTGATGACTATCAAACCTCTAGCGGCATAGGTAGAATGAGGCCTGATTCAAGCAGGAAGGATCGAATGAGGCTAAGCAGCCGAGTCATGTTGAGCATGCTCTCTGTTGTCGCGATCTCCGGAGGTGTCTCCACGGTGATCGGAGGACATCTGCTCTGGCGCAACCTGAGCCGGGAAGCCGAGAATCGGGTGCGCCAGGATCTTAACGCCGCTGGCGAGTTCTACAACCAGCATCTCCAGAGCATGGCCGAGCCATTGCGTTACACAGCTATGGGCGAACGGTTTTCTGAGGCCCTCGCTGAGAAAGAACTCCAGTACCTCAGCTCGCGGTTGGAGTTGGTCCGCAAGAATGCCTCGTTGGACATCCTGTGCGCCACGGACGCCAACGGCATCGTGATTTACCGCGCGCACCGCGGTGAACTGTCCGGCGACTCCTTGGCGGAGGATCGCTTGGTCAAGGCGGTGCTGGCCGGCAAGGACGCCGTCTATGGGACCATCCTGGTGCCGATGGAAACCCTCCAGCGAGAAGCCCCGGCGTTGGCGAGAAAGGCCAGGATCGGGATTCTTCCCACAACCAAGGCCAGACCGTCGGACAAGACCGAGTTGAATTCGGGCATGATGCTTTGCGCGGCGGCTGCCGTGCGGGGAAACGGCGGGGAACTCATCGGGGTACTCAGGGCCGGCGTCCTACTGAATCGCAATTACGACCTGGTCGACCAAGTCCAGGACATCGTATTCCATGCAGAGCGATATCGCCAGAAGCTGCTGGGCACGGCCACTGTCTTTCAGGACGACGTTCGCGTCTCGACCAACGTTCTGCAGCCTGACGGCACTCGTGCCATCGGCACCCGCGTCAGCGAGGAGGTTTATGACTGCGTTTTCGGTCAGGCCAAAACCTGGGTGGGCCCGGCCTGGGTGGTTCAGGACTGGTACATTTCGGCTTATGGGCCCATTCACGACATCGACGGCAAGACAATCGGAATGCTCTACGTGGGAGTGCTGAAGCAGAAGTTCGACGCGGTCATGCTGGGCACGTTCCTTACCTTCTCGCTGGTGGCGCTGGCTGGCGTGGTGGCCGCCGGCCTGGCGGCCTGGCGGCTCTCGGTGACCATCTCGCGACCCGTGCTGGCCCTGGCACGAGCCACGGAGAGCATCGCGGGAGGAGACTTCTCGCAGAAGCTCACGGTGGAATCCACGGACGAACTGAATTCCCTGACCTATGCCTTCAACACTATGACAAACTCACTGAACGAACGGGATGAACTGCTGAAAGAGCGAACGCGCCTCCAACTGACCCGTTCCGAACGGCTGGCGTCGATCGGCCGGCTGGCTGCCGGTGTGGCCCACGAGATTAACAACCCGCTGACCGGCGTGCTAACCTTCGCCCACATGCTTCTCAAGGATGCCCCGGAGGGGTCCCCCCAGAGGGAAGACTTGCAGACCATCATCGACGCCACCACGCGATGCAGGGACATCGTCCGTGGGCTGTTGAACTTCTCGCGGCAGAGCGAGCCGCACAAGACGCAGTCGGACCTGAACCAGGTCCTCCGAGAGACCATCAGCCTGATCCGGAACCAAGCCTCCATCAGCCGCGTGAGCATCTCGGAGGAATTCGAGCCCTCCCTGCCCCCGGCGGTGATCGATTCCAACCAGATCAAAGAGGTCGCGGTGAACGTGCTAGTCAATGCCATAGACGCTTCGAGCGAGGGCGGAAGCCTGACCGTTCGCACCCGTCCGTTGGACAAGGACGGCATCAAGTGGGTTGAGTTCGAGATTACCGATACCGGCTGCGGAATCTCTCCGGAAAACCTCGAACGCGTCTTCGACCCTTTCTTCACCACCAAACCGACCGGCAAAGGTACTGGGCTGGGCCTTGCCATCAGCTACGGCATCGTCA
>JABMQG010000346.1 GCA_013203365.1 Planctomycetota bacterium
AACCTGGAGTGGTTCCGCCGACAGTTCGCCGCCGGCGAGGGCGGCAAAGCTGCCACGTGGAAGGCGATGGAGGAGCTTGCCCGACGCGCGAAGTCGTCGGCGGGCCCGATCTTCATTCCGCACCTGGCGGGGCGGGTCTCCCCGCCTCAGCCGGCACTGCGAGGCGCATGGGTGGGCCTGACGCATGCGCATACGCGGGGCGACCTCTATCGCGCGGTGCTCGAAGGGGTCGCGCTGGAGTACACGATCTACCGCGACACGCTGCTGGAGTACAACCGCGGCCTGCACTTCCGAGAGCTTCGCGTCACCGGCGGGGGACAGCAAAGCGCATTGTGGAACCAGATCAAGGCCGACGCGCTTGGTATGCCGGTCCGGCGAATCGTAAATAGCATCGGCGCGCCAATGGGCGCAGCAATGCTGGCCGCATGGGGCGTTGGCATCCTCAGCGGCCTGACACAGGCCGCCAAAGCCTGGATCCGCCCCGGCCATGCTAAGCGGCCCCGTCCTTCAATGTCCGACTACTACCGCAAGAGATCTTGCCTCTACCGCTCGCTAATTGAACGGCTCGATATCGAGCTGAAATGACGACCAGACGAAAAAAGGAAAAAGGAAAAAGGGAAAAAGCTTGAGCCAACCTAAACTCAGTTCTTCCGGTGCGATTCAAGCCACCGCCGACGTGGACCTGCCACCCGCCAAAAGGCCGACGATGTACTTCATCGGCGTCAGTACGGGCAAGTCGTCGATCATGAAGGTCTTTCCGCGTTGGGCCCAGCACCTGGGTCTGGGCACAAGCGAGGAAGTCGCCATCCAAGGCATCGACTGCAAGTGGCACGACGAGCCGGCAGTCTATCGCCGAGTAGTGGAATTCATCAGAGCCGACAAACTCTCAAAGGGCGCCCTGGTCACCACGCACAAGATCGACCTGCTTAACGCCTGCCGCGACCTGTTTGATGACCTGGATGGCCCGGCGGAGGTCCTGGGTGAAATCAGTTGCATCTCCAAACGCGGCCCCCGTCTGTGCGGCAGCGCAAAGGACCCCATAACCAGCGGCCTGAGCCTTAAGGCTATCATTCCCGATGATTACTGGCGCAAAAAAACCGGCGGCGAGCTGTGCCTGTTGGGTGCGGGCGGATCGAGCCTTGCGATGACGATGTACCTAATGCAATCGGTGCCCGCCGACCAGCGGCCTGCCGCCATCCGCGTGACCAACCGCAGCGTTCCCCGCATCGAGGAGATGAAGAAAATTCACTCGCGGATCAATCCAGGCATCGCCGTGACCTACCACCACTGTCCGCTGCCGCATGACAATGACAAGGTCGTAGGAGCTCTGCCTGCCTTCTCGCTGGTGGCCAACGCCACGGGCTTGGGTAAGGATGCCCCGGGCTCGCCGCTGACCGATGCCGTCGTCTGGCCCATAAATGGCATCGCATGGGACTTCAATTACCGCGGCGAACTGATCTTTCTAGACCAGGCTCGAAGTGCAGCGGCGACAAGAGGAGTTCGACTGGAAGATGGCTGGGTGTATTTCATTCACGGCTGGACGCGAGTGATCGCGGATGTGTTTGACATTGAGATTCCAACCGCGGGAGTGGATTTCGATAAAATCAGTGAAATAGCCGCCGGCGCGCGATAGCCTCGGCACAACAGGAACATCGAGGAAAGAGCATGGAAACGCACGAATTCAAGAACGTTGAACCCTTCGGCCTGATGATCGATTTGACCACGGGCCAAATGCCCGGGGCGACCAACCACCTCGTTCGACGGGCTTCGGACATGAAGGGCCACTATGCGGACGCCGCCGCCCTGGACCGACTCATCGCCGCCGGCGATCCGGTACATTACGAGGTGTTCGAGTACCCGGTGCCCGAGCAGGACGGCCACCTGATGTACTGCATCAGCAAGCTGCTGCCCGGCCTGGTGGGCGAGGAATTCTGGATGACCAAGGGCCACTACCACAGCGTGGCCGAGACGGCTGAGATCTACCTCTGCCTGCAAGGCAAAGGCTACATGATTATGAAGCTCAACGACGGACGGTGTGATGCTCAACCGATGGAACGCGGCCGAATGATTTACGTTCCGCCACACTGGGCACATCGCTCGATCAATACAGGCAGCGAGCCGCTGGTGAGTTTCTGCGTGTACCCGGCCCACGCGGGGCACAATTACGGCGACATCGTCACCGAAGGCTTCCCTCAACGGGTATTTCGTAGGAACGGTCGGGAAGTCATAGCGTAGCATGGCACAGTAAAATCGAATGAATAATGAATAAGGGTTCCTCGATGGACAAGGTTCTTGTAACGCCTCGGTCGGGTCATCGAGGCCGCCGTGGACAACATTCACCGGCACTTGGGCAATAGCTGAAAATGCAGATGCGGCTGTTGCCATGAAGTTCCGCACTGCGTAGAAAAAAAACTTTCAGGAGAGGCCGCATGATTCACGATATCAGCGTCCGACTCGACGATCAGGCCATGGCGATGCCAAATGACGTTGCCTTCCAGCGGCGGTTCTTCAAGACCATCGCCGCCGGGGCGTCCTGCAACCAGTCTATGCTGACAATGTCGATCCATCGGGGCACGCACGTGGACACGCCCCTGCATTTCATCGAAGGTGGCAAGGCCCTGAAGGATTACCCGTTGGAGCGGTTCGTCCTGCCGGCTGTTGTTGTGGAAGCACCTCGGGGATTGACGCTGGGGCCTGAAGCACTTGAGGGTGCAGACGTGAGGCCTGGCGATGCGGTGCTATTCAAGACGGACAATTCACGGGCTGGCTGGTCTACGAGCGGCGTATTCCGAACGGAATATGCCGCCGTGACACTGAAACTCGCGATGCGGCTGATTGAATTGGGCGCCAGCATGGCCGGGCTGGATTATCCGACCATCGAAATCCGCGGCGATCGAACTTATCCCGTTCACAAAGCACTGTTGGGCAGCGATATTCTGATCCTTGAGGGCATCAACCTCGTGGATGTCATATCCGGCCGATACACCTTATCTTGCCTGCCATTGCCTCTTGTGAACGCCGAAGCTTCACCCGTCAGGGCGGTCTTGTCTTCTCCAGCTTGATCGCACATGGGACGAGACCCTCGCCCCAGCTGTCACTACCGAGAATCTCATTAGACAATCACGTTCAGCCAGCCGCCGTCCACGAAGTACGTCGAGCCGACGCAGTAGGAGGCCCGGTCCGAGCACATGAACACGAAGAAATCCGCCAGCTCTTCCGGCGATGCAAAGCGGCCGATCGGGGCGTTGCGGCGGGCGATGTCGTCGAGGTAGCCCTGCCAGTCGCCCCCGCTCTCCGCCGTCAACTGCCGGGCCGTCTTCTTCCAGTCCGGCGTGAGCACTAGGCCGGGGTTGATGCAGTTCACGCGGATGTTGTCCTTGACCACCTCGTTCGAGAGGCACTTGGAGAACATGACAAGGGCGGCCTTGGTGACGTTGTAGATCGGCTCGTAGTCCATCGGCTGCTTGGCGCAGATGGAGGCGTTGTTGAGGATGACCCCGCCGCCGCGCCGGCGCATGGAAGGGATCAACCCGCGCGACATCCGAATCGCGGCCATCACGTGCAGGTCCCAGTAGTACTGCCACTTCTCGTCCGGGGCGTCCATGATCTTTTCGTTGCTGCCGGTGCCCGCGTTGTTGATCAGGATGTCTGCCCCGCCGCATTGCTTCTCCGTCTCGGCGACTACCCGGGCGACGTCGTCCGCCTTGGACACGTCGGCCCCGATGGCCAGCGCTTTGACGCCGAAGGTCTTAGCAATGTCCCTGGCCTCGCCGTCGGCCCTGGCGGCGTCGCGGGCGCAGAGCACCACGTTCACCCCTTCTGAGGCCAGGCCCCTGGCCACGGCCAACCCGATGCCCACGCTTCCGCCGGTGATAACGGCGACTTTGCCTTTCAGCTCCAGGTCCATGCTCGGCTCCTTCTATTCTATTTAACCGGGATTTCCCATATGGCGTTCGCCCAGGACTGTCCTGGGGCTTCGAACGTCAGTATCTCTTCATCTCAGGGGTTCGTGCGCGGTGGCCAGAGATTCTCTCGGGCTCCATCTGCGTGCTGTCAGACCGTCGGTTTCTCTGCCGGGTCCGCACTCATGGGTCACGCTCCAGAGTATTCTATGCGCCGACCTGCAGAAGCGGCACGGGCTGCTACTCCATCGGCCCAATCAACGCCATTATCAGCGATGACAACCAGGTGCGGAGAACCCAACTGACGACGATGATGACAATGGCTCCGAACATATCCACCGAGAACCACTTCACCATCAACACAAAGAACACGATGGCCCCGGCGATCAACGACACGAACCAGTTGATCGGATCAAGCACAATCGCAACGACGTTGCCTACACTGGCCACGACCGCCAGCTTCCAGAGCGTTTCCGGCCAGGGCGGCAGGGAAAAATCCGCCAGCCTCTGCGCAATGGGCACAATGATCAACAGTAGTAACCACGATATCGTCGTGCCAACGGCAAAAAACAGAACGTATTCCATTGTCCAGCCTCCCCGTAGCCTTTCGGACCATGTCTCTTCTGTTGGCCGACGCCGTTGACCTATCGCTCACTCAGTCTGCCCGGCGAATGCTGACTATCGTGACGGGCTCGACCGGCACGTCGTCGTGGTAGCCCTTGGAGCCGGTGGCGACCTTACCGATCGCGTCTACGGTGTCCATGCCGTCGGTCACCTCGCCGAAAGCGCAATAGCCGAAGCCGGGCGATGTCTTGTCGCGGTGATTCAGAAAGGCGTTGTCAACGAGATTGACAAAAAACTGCGCCGTGGCGCTATCAACGTCGTTCGTGCGGGCCATCGCCAGCGTGCCGCGATTGTTGGGTACGTCGGCGCTGGCTTCGTTCCGGATCGGCGGGTGCGTCTTGTGGACTTTCATGTCCGCGTCCATCCCGCCGCCCTGAATCATGAAGGCCTCGATCACGCGGTGAAAGATCAGCCCGTCGAAAAACCCCTCGTCGACATACTTCAGGAAATTAACCACCGTCTCTGGGGCCTTATCGTCCCACAGCTCGGCCTGGATCGTGCCCATTGATGTTTCGATCGTAACGCTCTCACTCATTAAATTCTCCCGATATAAGTTTCGCGATTCAGTATATCCGTTTCAGCCGGGGCATTTCGCTCTGCGAAAGCGGGGAGGCTGAAATTTTGGAACACAGAGATAATGGGCACTGGCAGCCGCCAATGCCACTCCAATCTTCCAGCGTCGTCAGGGGACATCAGCAAAAAATGCAGAGTTGCCTGCTTTGCCTTCCTTGCCAGATGACTCGTCGAGGCGCCTTGGGGCGACGTCTCATTCTCTTCGGGACTCTTACAGGTCAATGAATACCTTCATGCTCTTGGCGCCCTCGCGGTCGATGAACTCATACGCATGCAAGTACTGCTCGAACGGGAAGTGCTTCGAATCCAACGGGGCAGTTTGGATCAGCCCCTGGTCGATCCATTCGACCGCCTGAAGGTAGTCCTCTCGTCGGTACATCAGGGTGCCCACCAGCGTCAGTTCGTGCTCACCTACGCAGGCCATGTCGATCCGTGGCCGCTCGCTGAACACGCCCAGCACGACGATCGTACCGCCCTTGCCGATGGAGGCGATGGCCTGGTCCATCGTGCCCTCTACCCCAACGGCCTCGAAGGCCAGGTCAAATCCGTCCTCGCCAAACACGCGGGCTGAGGCCTTCGCGAGCGTCTCGCCAAGGGCGTTGGAGGTGTTGGCGATGCCCACGCGGCGGGCCACCTCCAGCCGATAGTCGCTCAGGTCGGTGATCAGGACCTTGCCGGCCCCGCGGCAGAGGCAGGCCTGCGCGGTCAGGTTGCCGATCGGCCCGGCCCCGAGGACGACGACGTTCTTGCCCTTCATGTCGCCCGCGCGGCCGGTGGAATGGGTAGCCACCGCCACCGGTTCGACGAATGCGCCCTGCTCGGGAGTGAAACTCCCCGGCAACGGCACGATCTTGGACGCCTCGACCGAGTACAAGTCTTGCGCCACCCCCGGTGCCTGGAACCCGCGGACCTTGAGCACTTCGCAAACGTTGTACTGCCCGCGCCGGCAAGGCCGGCAGCGGCCACAGGTCTCCTGCGGGATGGCCGTCGCCTTACTGCCTACGTCGATGCCGCTGACGCCAGGACCCACCGCCTCAACGACGGCGGAGAATTCGTGACCCTGAACCACCGGGTACGGCGTGAACGGATGCTTACCGTGGTACACGTGCACGTCGCTGCCGCAGATGCCGATCCGCTTGATCCGCAGCAGAACCTGCCCAGCCCCGGGAACCGGCGAGGGAACCTGGTGAAACTCGATCACCTTGGGCTTGGTCATCACGGCTTGTCGCATAGCCATCCTTTCCGTCGCCGCTGCGGCGGGCGTTTTTCATGCATGTGTAATATACCCAATACGATAAGGGCTAATCGAATCCATCGGCCGGCCGCGAAGGTCTGTGATTTTCACCGACTGACCCAGGGCTTCGCTGAGCTGGGTGGCCGAGTGTGTCTTGCCGTCGGACTCGAAGAAGCGAAGGGCAGGCACACCGCCGCGCCGCACCACAGCGGTGCTTATCAGCGAAGTTTCGAGCAGGTCCAACGGCTGGCGGATCGGCGCCGGCTGCGGACCCAGTGGACCGCCCAGCGCGATCAGGGGCGAGTTAAGCGATTGGGCGGCACGTGCGAGCTGCGCGTCCGACGCGTCGGCTACCGCCTGCACAGCCGAGCGGATCAGGTGCACGCCCGAGAGTCGCAGGTCGTACTGGTCCTTCTTGGCCCAGTCCGCGTGCATGCGGTTGGAGAACGATCTGCCGCCCCACGCCCAGACGCACGCCAGAACGCCATCGGCCACGTAGTGTTTGGGCGTTCCGGTGTTGAACACCGTCAGCCGACCGCCGGGGCCTCCGATGCTCAGCCAGCTCGGCGCGTACAAAGGCACCGTTGGTCGGCCGGCGACCGAACCGTACGCAATGTCGTGCCGAATGTCGCTGCCAGCCGCCGGCCAGTAGGAATTGAGCTTGGTCCAGTCCTGCCACATGACGCCGATGGCGTGCTTGTCGAAGTGGAATCGTGTGGTGATCTGGAGGTAAGGCAGATGCGGCGTGGCGAGAAACTCGATTTCGGTGCGAATATCGCCTACATCGGCCTGCACGCGCACCACATGGCCGAGCGGGCCTTGGAACACCTTCAGCGTGCCGCGACGCCCGGGGCCGCCGACGATCTCGCCGCTTTCGGCGAGGTAGTGCAGGTCGTGGCCTGCCCCGCTAAGCAGATTGGACCCGCCCGCCATGGCTCGAGTGACCGTGCCGTCGCGGCGGATGGTGTACTGCGACTGGCCGGCCTGGAGCGCGACCTCGTCAGCCTCCGTTGGATCGGCGACGGCGCCGCCGGCGGGCGCAACGCAATAGTCGGCCGTGCCAAGGGCGCACGCCTGGCCCAGAAACAGCACGTCCGTGGCGCCCGGCGTGTCCATCGAAGGCACGCACTGCGTGGGCACGGCTTGGCCGTCGGGCGAAGTCACCTGCACAACCTGCGCCCCTGGCAACGTGAAACGGACCAGTTCCTGACGGCGCTGCGGCAGTGCGTTGACGATGCGGATTTCCGCGCCCGCGACCTTGCCGCCACAGGCCGAACCAACCGCACGGGCGATGCCCCCCCCGGCTCGCTCCACGATCTGGTCCATCCGATTAATATATGTCTGCTTCAGGTCCGTCACTTCCAGCCAGTGCACGTCGTGATGCTTCGCCGCCAGGACCGTCTGCCAGTCCTTGCCGGAGTCGTTCCGCGCGGGCAGGCCTCGGCTGGCCGACAGGGCGTCCTCCGCAAGCAACGCCACCTCGGCCTGGCGAATCTTCCGCGTGACGGCCTCGGCCCACTCGCCTTCGGCGTAGGACCAATACGACGTCAATTTTGCCGTCCACGTGGGCTTCTGGCGAGCGACCAGCTCCAGGGCCGCCTGGTCCAGCCGTACCGTGCGCCCATGGGCCTGGATGAACTTGTATCGCTCCTCGTCGATCTCCTCCATGTCCGGCGCGGTCACGACGATGTTGGAGGCCGCATAGCAGCCCTTGTGCAGCTCTTTTTCGACTGCTTTCTCGTTTAGGATAGCCGACGACACGCCCAGCACGACCAGTGGAATTTCGCTGCCGTCGAGACCCTGCCAGGTGGCGACCGCGTCGGCCGCGATGGGTGCGTAGTGTGTGATCATGCACTGAAAATCGTTCCCGACCATGCACGGGCTGCCCGCGATCGGCGTCAGTGTGTGCGCGAACACCGGCGGCAGGGCCGTCTTGAAACCGAAGGCCAGCAGCAGCTGAGGCATCTGGTCATGGGCGCACGTCTCCTGGTGAAAATTGTTGGTCACCTCGTAGCCGACCAGTTCCCTGAAAACCTTAAGCCCCTCCTCCAACTGGCGGAAATTCAGCTCGCCGCTGTAAAGCTGGCCATGAGCCTGCGAATAGTCTCCGCCCAAAAACGCAAGTCGGCCCTGCGCGACCATCTCCCGCATCGTCGGAATCACGTCCGGGGCCGCCTGGGCCAGCATCTCCAACTCGACGGCGGAGAACTCGTAATTGAGACAAAGGTCCTTGTATCGATTCATGGCCTGGAGGTTTCGGCGGACCCGCTGGGCATAGGAGGCCAAGTCCGTCGCGCCCCATGGAGGCACCCGCTCGCCCACGGGCGGCTCGCCGCGGTCCTCATTGATCAGCAGGATCATCGGATGCTGCACCAGCGCAAACAGGAATTCGGTTTTTTTCACGGTTTTTATCTTTACGAATGGAAATGCACTCGCAACGCCCATGCATGCTCGCCCGGCCGCTGGTCGGGCAGCACCACGCGTAGCTCGCCGGTGTCGCTGCCGTCCTGCGCCCAGCGGAGCTCGCCCTTGTGCCCCAGCAGCGAGACCTCCGCGATGCGGCCTACCCCGTGATGACTACCAAGCTCGGGAATGCTCAGGGTTGGCCTCTGCGGCCACTCCAGTAGGATCGCGTAAACGTCGTTTCCTTTGCGCGTGAAGCGACGCGTGCCGCTCCCGGAGGTAATCCAGGGACGCGTTCCGTAGATCGCATCGCCGTTGACGGCCATCCAGCGGCCAAGGTCGGCCAGGATCGCCTCGGTCGCCTCATCGAGCGTGCAGTCGGCCTTGGGGGGCACGTTCAACAGCAGGTTGCCGTTCTTGCTTACGATATCCACCAGTTCGTGGATGATCTCACCAACCGGCCGGTACGACTCGCCGACAGTATAGCCCCATGGGCCGATGGATGTGTCGGTTTGCCATGGCAGCAGTCGCGGCTGTTCGAGACGCTCGCGTTCAAGGTCCAACGTGCAGATGCCCTCGGCGTACAGGCCATGGTCGGGCAAGTCCTTGACGCACATCACGGCCTCCTGCGAGCCGTCGTGAGTGAGTAAGGAGTCGTTGTAGAGGTGGGAGAGCACATCCAGGCCGGTCTGGCCGTTATCTCCGCCGGCGAAGGGGACCCCGCCGTCGAAGTAGAGGTGATCAGGGTGATAGTTATCAATCAGGTCCTTGATCCGTTTGGACCAATGTTCCCGCCACTGCGGCGGGGCGTTGCGAGGGTGCCGTAGGTCGATATCTTCGTGCGGTTCTAGGTAGAAGTCCCTGAAGGCGGGATCGTTGCCGTCGTAGGGCACGCCCTTGAAAGGCCCGCTGATGTCGGCGCCCTTGTTTGTGGCGAACCAGCTCCATGTGCGCTCCAGGTGCGTCGTCACACCGAATCGCAGGCCCGCCGCCAGGGTCGCCTGACGCCACAGGCCCACGATATCTTTCCGCGGGCCCATGTTCACCGAGTTCCACCGGTGATGCCGAGAGTTCCACAAGTCGAAGTTGTCGTGGTGCACCGCGCATGGCGTGAAGTATTTCGCCCCCGCCTTCTTGAATAGGTCCACCAGGCGGTCCGGGTCCCAATGCTCGGCCCGCCACAGCGGGATCAGATCCTTGTATCCAAACTTGGACGGATGGCCATACGTCTTGCAGTGATGCAAGTAGTGCGGATGCCCCTCCTGGTACATCAGCCGAGGGTACCACTCGCCTATCTCCGGCACGGAATATGCGCCCCAATGCAGGTAGATGCCGAGCTTCGCGTCGCGAAACCACTTAGGACATTGGTAGTCCAGCAGCGAGGTGATGGTCGGGTGGAAGTTATCGTGCGATCTTGGCTGCTCAGTCATCGTTTGACCTTTCTATAATTGATTTCTAATAGGAAACTCTACCCACCGCTCGGGCACCAAAGCAAGTACTTGGACTTGGCTTTCTTGCGAATTTCTTCCGCAGTCCAACTGAAAATCAATTGTCGAAACGCCCAAGCCCGGTAGAATAGCGAACATCGCTGACGGTGGCCGTTGGCGGGCACTCATCTGTGAAATGCCGGTTGCATATTGCCAAGTGGAGCAATTATGAATTTTCGCCAGCGTTTTCTCGAAACGATGCTCTTTGGCAAGCCGGACAAGGTGCCGATCGATCCCGGTGCGGGCAACGCAGCGGCCATCGTGCGGTGGCACCAGGAAGGTCTGCCGGAGGTGATCACGGAGATACCTGCTATCAACTCCTATGCCTACCGTCTGGCGGGTGGCACGAGCGATCTGCCCTTTGTCGAAGAGACTTTTCGCGTGGACGATCACCTTCGGCCGGCCTTTGAAGAGAAGGTGCTCGAGTCGCGCCCGAACAGCAAGGTATTGCAGGACACTACCGGCAACGTCATCGAGATCAGCAGCGAGAAGATCGAGGAGTACCTTGAGCATGGCGCGGGCTTCGCCACCAGGCGGTGGATCAAGAGCCCCGTTGAATCTCGGGACGACTGGGAGCAGATGAAGAAGCGATACAACCCCGACGACCCGGCCCGCCTGCCCGCCGACGCGGTTGCCCTCAGCCACCGGCTGGCCAAACGCACCTGGCCGGTCGAGATAGGCTTCATGTCGGGTATCTTTTGGCAGCTTCGTGAGTGGCTGGGCTTCGAGGGACTTTGCTTAACGCTGGCCGAGGACCCTCCCTTTATCCACGAGATGGTCGAGTTCTGGCAGGAGTACATGGCGAAACTGCTGAAGAACACACTGAAGGTTTTCGTGCCGGATGGTTTCAGGTTCTCGGAGGACATGGCCTACAAGGAGCACGCGATGATCTCGCCGGCCATGGTGAGGGAGTTTTTGCTGCCGACCTGGAAGCGGTGGGGCGATATCATCCGTGACGCCGGCTGCCCCGTGTATTCGCTGGACTCAGATGGGTACGTCGGCGAGTTGATTCCCCTGTGGATCGAAGCCGGTATCAACG
>JABMQG010000347.1 GCA_013203365.1 Planctomycetota bacterium
CAAAGAATACAGATCAAATGGGTTTTTGGACCTACGCCCTATGCCGACGACGTATCAGAGCCATGGAAGCCAGTGTCAACAGCGACAGTGTAGCGGGTTCGGGGATTGAAATGCCCCATGCTCGGCTTGTCCCATAGTTGGGCTGAAATAGCGTCCAATCAAAGACGTCCACGTCGCCGTCGCCGTCGAAATCGCCGTCTTCCCAAGCCATTCCGCTGGCTGTGCCGAAGTTAACTTGAAAGATCACCCAGTCGTAGATATCTACATCATTGTCCTTATCGAGGTCGCCGTAAAGGGGACACAGAAAAAACTGATCCGGTGTCAGCGCGATGTTAGAAATACGAACATCTGCAATGACGCCATCAAAAGCTTTAAGCCAGCTGTCACTTTGTGTGTTTCCAATGCCTAAGCCAGGGTTTCTTGTCGGGTCAAGTTCCGCGAACGGGCGGATGTTCGTTATCGTTGAGGCCACTAGGACGCCGTCGAAGTAGAGTTTCTGTTCGCCGGTGGCGTCATCCAGGACTGCGGCCAGGTGAACCAACTTCGATTCGGGGAGCGATACGGGCGAAGTGATTTGTGACATGTGAGAGCCATCGGAAGTGACGCTGAAATACACTTGCCCGTTGCTTAAGACCCCCAGCACGTATGGGTCGGTTGCTTCGCGATCATCACCGCGGAATAATATATACGAGTATCTGGCTGGGCCTGGGTCGCGAATCACGAATGCTTCGAGTGTAAGACTTTCTGTGAGAGCAAGGTCGATGCTATCGGGCACGAACACGCGTTCGCTTGTCTGGTTGAATTCCAATCCCACGGCCCCGCCATCAAACGTGCTGGCAGATCGGTAGACTGGCCCAGTGGTTCCGTATGGCGTGCCGTGGTGGCCGCCAACGGAATCGATGATCGATCCGACACCCGTGGCGAGAGCACCTGGAGTGCCCTCCTCGAACTGCCAGTGTGCGACGGTTCCGCCATCGAGTTCTATAACATATCCGCCGCGTCCGAGGTCTGGGTAGTCGCGTGGAGGGGTCCAACCTGGCTGTGGGGCGTCGTTCCACTTGCCCCGCCTGTAATAGGTGAATTCATCTGGTGTTGCCGTCCAAAGGAATTGTCCGTAGTCTTCATCCCCGGCGTTATTTGGTTCACCTGAATTCCAGTTGGTGTACGCAAGGGGTTCATCGGTAACCCACCTAAAATCGCCTTCCAAAAGCGAATCGTTTAGGCCGAACCAGTATCCGCCCGAACCGGTTGGCCCGCTGTCGAAGATGTTTTCGATGAAGGTCTGTTCGGCTTGTGAGGTGATTGTAGCCAGGTATCCGCCTGCGGCTTGGGCGGTCGATCCGGCGGCAGTCCACGACAGCGTCTGATCTGGCATTATCTCGTAGAAATGCCCATTGCCACCATCCGACAGGCGCCATTGAACCGGTGCCGCGTACGTTGAAAGAGCAACTGAGGCAACTACAAAGAATGCAACTACTTGCGTGCGATTCATGATCTGCTCCTTTTCTCTAGATGCAGGTGTCGTGATTGCTGTCTATCCCCAGCCGACCGGGGCCGGCATGGCCGGTGCGATGTCTCTACACCAGCGAAAGTTATAGCATTGCTAAGAATCATAGCCCTGCAATTTACCACCATTTTTCCTCAGTATCACCAAAGCAGGCTATCTCGTCTTTGACGGGTTCACGTATACCGAGCAATAGCCCGGCTGAGCCGGAAAGCAAATAGGCAGAATGAACCCGTTCCAAAAACTCAGCGAATTATACGTCGCCTCCGCGTGGGCGTCAAGATTTTTCTCGCTTTTTAGGTTTTTTTGGGGGGGTATTCGTCGGCCACCGGCTTGCTTGCTGCCGCCGGCCAAGACATCTTAGTGCCGGGTCTATTTCTCGGGGGCATAAAGCAATTACGCGGATGGTTCCGCTTGCTGGCACCGCCGGAATTGCGTAGCCACCCTCGAAGTTCCCACACCACCGGCCAAATCGCCGGTTGGTCTAATCGACACTGACGGGCCGAACCCGCCGGCCGAGGCGGGAGGTAAGCTCGTAGGGTATCATACCGGCCAGGCGGACGAGGTTCTCCACACTGTTCGGGGCGGCAGGGTCGTTGGAGATGATTTCTACCTCCTGGCCCACTTTGACCTCGGGCGTCTCGGTCAAGTCGACTATCGTCTGGTCCATGGACAACATTCCCCGAACAGGCACATACCGGCGGCCTATGCGCATGGTGGCCCGGTTAGACAGGCATCTGAAATACCCGTCCCCGTAGCCTATCGGCACGAGGCCCACGCGGCTGGGCCGGTCGAACCGGTAAGTTAAGCCGTATCCGCAGCGCGTTCCGGGTGGGACGTCCTTGATCTCCATCAGTCGGCCGACGACCCGCATGGCTGGGCGAAGGGCAAGCACGTTCCGCATATGCTCTGAGGGCTGACATCCGTACAGCGATATTCCCGGTCGAACCATGTCGAGATGCGTGTCGGGCAGGTCGATCGTGGCGGCGGAGTTGGCTGCATGAAGCGTCAGACCTGCTCGCCCGCCGCATGTGTCCACCGCGGCGAGGAAACGCCTGAGTTGTTCGCGTGTGAAGTCCTTTTCCGCCTCGTCGGCGGTGGCGAAGTGGGTGTACATACCGGTAACCCTGATGGCCTGCTTGGCCCGAACCGCATCGAAAAGCCTGGCGGCGTCGGCGGGCATTATCCCGCCGCGGGTCATGCCGGTGTCGATCATGACGTGGACGCGGGCCTGGACGGCGGTTCTGGCGGCGGCCTCGGCGACCACGGCCACGTCGTCAATCGCAGTCAGCGTCAGGGTTATGCCATGGGCGATAAACTCGGCTAGCGATGCTCGATCCTCACCATCGCCAACGTATGCACCCGGTGGGAAGAAGGCCAGTATATCGGACTTGTAACCCCTGCGGCGAAGATCGACGGCCTCATGCAACGTGGCCACGGCCAGGCAATCGGCACAGTCGGCTATAGTGTCCAGAAGCTGGTCCAGGCCGTGGCCGTAGCAGTCGCATTTGACCACTGCGCAAAGCTTAGTCCCCGGGGTCAGGCAGTTGCGGAGCAGTTTCAGATTATGCCTGACCGCCGACGGGGATATCTCTTTCCTCAGGTATCCGTTCA
Source organism: Planctomycetota bacterium (assembly GCA_013203365.1). GTDB lineage: Bacteria > Planctomycetota > Phycisphaerae > SM23-33 > FEN-1343 > JABMQG01. The sequence continues at coordinate 3,119 of JABMQG010000347.1, forward strand.
TTTCGTTGCGACGATCCGTGTCCAACGGAAATAGTAACCGCCCGGGCCGCACGGGGCCACCGCTAATTTATTGTCGGCAGTTCGACACTGCCGTGATAAGGTCCCCTGCCTTCTTGGATATTTCTGGGTTTCGGTCGGCGGCGCAGTCCATCAAGGCCTTGAACATCTCGTCACCTTCAACAATCTGCGAACGCAACACTACTGCGGCGTCCACGGCGGCCTGTCTGACCATGCTCTCGCCGTCCCGCAGCCTACGAACAACCGCCGGGGTGACCTGCGGCGCGACCTGGGAATGGGCTTTGACAATCTCGCCCAACGCCCGGACGCAGGCCAGACGCACGAACTTGTCTGTGCCTTCAGCGGCCGAGAGCTTGACCAAACCTTCAACCGAATCTGCCGAGGCGAGCTTGCCCAGATGCCCGGCTGCTATGATCTGCAGGTATGAGCGAGGAAAGGCCAGCAGATCGATCATCTGCTTTTCCGAAGCTCCACCCAGTTGCGCCAATGCCTTGCCGGCCGATTCATTGACGTCCCAGTCTACGTCCGTCTTCGCAACGCCCAGCAGAAACGACGCGGCACCAGGATCATTGGACTCGCCCATTGCCTCGACGATCGACAAGCGGGCGGGAACATCGTCTCCTTTGGGCGGATTGTTATCCTCGTACTGCTTCTTGAGCTCAGCGAGAGTGCCTTTGACGGCTTGCGATGCCAGGGTTGGCCTTTTCTTGCCCAAGTCGCCGATGCAGAAAAGGTGCTTGTCCGTGCGTATGTATATCCTGCCGCCGGCGATGGCCGGCGAGGCCAGGCAAGGTTCGCCAAGACTGTTGACTCCAAGAACCTGTACGGAGCCCTCGACGGCTTTACTGACGTCGACGACAAAGGTTTCGCCCTTTTCGCTGACCCAGTACATCCGGCCCTCCGCGCCGACCGGGGAGGCAGTGAATCGCCCGGCGAGTTTATGTGTGACGATGGCCTTGCCTCCCTCATCGAGGAACCGTAGTCGGCCGTCATCGTTGGTCAGCAACAACGTGGGGTAGAACAGCGGTGAGGGCACGTATGGCCCGCCGGTGGGCACATATGCCTTCACGTGCGTGTCGGTTACGTCGCCTGTACCACCAGGATCGACCGACATTGTCGGACCATTGCGACCGCAGGTCAGGAACACCAGGCCGTTATGATAGAGCGGCGTTGGCACGACGACATCCGGTTCCTTCTTCATTCCACGGCAGGTCCAAAGCTCCTTGCCGGTGGCCGGGTCGTATGAGACAACAATATTGCCGTTGACGATAATCTGTGCCCGGCCATTGTGCTCAATCAGGATCGGCGTGGCGTATTGGCTCTTGGCGGTGCGTGGCGTACGCCATTTCTCCTGGCCGGTGTCGCGGTCCACCGCGACGATGAAGCTTTGGCCGTCGTGGTCGCAGTTCATGACGACAAGATCCTTGCACAAGATGGGCGAGGCGGCCAAATTCCACCCCCTCTTGAACGGCCCCAGCGGTCGCGTCCAGAGGAGCTGGCCTTCGAAGTCCAGCCCCACCAGGCCAGGGGAGTCGAAGAAGGCATACACCCGCTGTTCTTCACAGACCGCCGTGCTGGAGGCGTAACCGTTTTTAGGGTGGGTCCCGGCTGGCTTGCCTGCGTCAAAGTCTTTCTGCCAGACAATACTGCCATCCTTTGCGTTAAGGCACAGGACTAGGCGCTTCTGGCCTTTGTCAGTCGATGCGGTCAGGAAGACGCGGTCGCCCCAAACGATTGGCGAAGAGTTGCCGTCGCCAGGCAACGGCGTTTTCCACAGGACATTATCCTTATCGCTCCAGTAGATAGGCAGATTCGTCTCGGTGCTTACGCCCGAGCCATCACCACGCCAGCCGGGCCAATTGGCCATGCCCGGCTTGTCCTGTGCGAGCGAAACCGATGTCAAGAGCATCAGAGTCGGCAATGCCAACACCGACAAGAAGATCATGTATGGTTGGCTGAACTTTTTTAACGAATTCATTCGACGATGGCTCATGTTCAATCCTTATATGGTCCGCAGATTGTAATGATTCAGCCTGAATTAGGCGTACATCTAGTTTCGTCGGTCGCATTGTCGTATTGATATCCGTCATTGTCAATAATTCGCCCGTCAGAATGTGGGCCGGCCGCTGGATTTCAGAAGCGCCACATCATCCGTGGTATCGTCCCTATAG
>JABMQG010000032.1 GCA_013203365.1 Planctomycetota bacterium
GCCTACGGGCCTAAAGCTTTATCGAGGGGTCTGCTGTCCGGCCCTCCGCTCCGGCGTTTCTCTGCGGTGGCGTCTCGCTATCACATGGGCGAGCCGCCACAACGCGGCTACGTCCGGAGGTACATAACATGAAAGCGACCATAGATACAATGCGACTTATGCCTAAGGTACTGCCGACCGTGCATGCTCTTGAGCATCGCTACTTCGTTGACCTGAGGCTGCATCAGTTCCGCAACGTGGAGAACCCCCATGACTTCATTGATTTCGAGTCTAGCGAAGGCAAACGCATGTGCATGCAGTCTGGCGTGATTACTTGCCCTCGCTGTGGGACAAGCACCATCATTCCTACGATATTGCTGCATACGCCGCTTCACTGTGTATCATGTGGGTCACCGATTTGGTGATCTCGCACTGTGTCGCTCCGGGCCATGTGTTACTGAGATGGCATGGCTTTGTCGTGTCGCAGCCAGGGCTGCGAGGTAGATTGGACGCCGTCTGCCGACGACCAATCGGGAATTCACACCGCACAATCCCGCCATTTGAATCTTTCGGTGAGATTCTTCCGGCCAAGGCTTTGGCCGTATCCATAGTGGCTCACCGAAAGCTATAAAAGGCGAGCTCGTTGCTGGCGGAAATTCGCAATTCACCGCCATCGTCGGGAACCTGTCTCCGGGCGAAGCTTGGATCGGGAGTTCGCATGCCTGCGAACATTGAAAAGAAAGATAGTCTTCTTCGGAGCCAGAACCCTCGACCCTCTTGCAGTGTATTTCATTACCTCTCCGTCTTTCGAACAGAGTGTCGAAAGACGGAGGCGGTATAAATGAATAACCAAACAAGGTGTGAAACGTGTCACGGCGTAATCGTGCCCGAATCGACCTTGCTCAAGGTCGAACAGAAGGACAAGTACGGCAGCGTACCATGGCTGGACGATGACGAATTGGCAGACGTAGACGAATTGGAGCGACAGATAATAAGGGCGGAATGGGGTCCGATTCTTCGGCTCCACGTCGTGGGAAGGAAGGACTCACTCAGGCCGGATGTGGACGAAGACGGTTTTGCTGTTGGGGCATTTGGCAGCATTGACTTTGACCGAATCAAGTCAGGATTCGACAAGGGTCGGTACAAGGCTGACAAGCTCCGCGAGGAGCGGAAGGACGTGCTCATCAGGTTCAGTGTCATCAGGGAGCGACTTCAGCACAAGGATGTGGGCCTCGTTTTGAAAAGGATTCGCGATGGCCGCATCGAGGTCGATGATATCGCCGACTTCGACATGTGGTGGTTAGCCAAGTTCTACCTGCGGGCGGAGCGGCTTCGCAAGCAGATTGCTGAACTCGACGAGGCCAGCTGGAGCAGGAAGCAAAGGGCGCATCAGGCGTGGCTCGGTTCGCTCTGTTGAGCGGATCGGAGGATTCGGTCAACGTGGCCTACGCTCGGCCCCAGCGATGGGGCCTCGGCATCCCTGCTGAATCAACCCCGCCAACCCGCCCTGTTCTTTCTGACGGTCGGTAGACCGGCTTGGCCCCGTCGGGACGTGACGGAGGCCAAGCTGGTCGGCCAGGAGGTAACGCAAATGAAACGATGTGCTATATGCGAAGAGGAACTCTCCGAAGATTGCTCCACGGGCGATGTTTGCCCACGGTGTGCGACGAAGTATGATGAGTGTGGCGTATATTTCTGTCTCGGATAGGCGTCCGATCTGGGCTGAACCCAATCCAAGCGACGTGGCCCCGTAGCTCGTGGTGTATTCTCACGGATTGCATGACACACGACGACCCTCTTACTACTGAGCGGTAAGAGGGTCTTTCGCATTTAACGATTGGCCCGGAGGCAAACACCATGGCAGGACAAACACCCCTCGCTAAGTTCCGAGCAGGCCAGATGGCATCGGCGGTTTGGGCAAACGATACAGAAGTGAAAGGACAAACCGTGACGATCTTGAAGGCAACGGTTCAACGCAGGTACAAGGACAAGGATGGCAATTGGCAGTCTTCCGGATCGTTCTCCAGGAATGAGATACCGCTGGCTGTCTTTTGCCTTCAGAAAGCGTTCGACAAAATTGTTGAAATGCAGAACACGGCATCTGCCGGCAATAACAACAACGTTGATGAGATATCGATATTGGACTGACTGTTTTGTTACGAGCGGTTCTTCGATATCTCGGAACCGCTTGTTTTTTTCTTTGGCCCAGTTTGTTCAAATGCAAGCTAACTCAGGCATTCGTAGCAATTCTCCGCCAGCCATCGCTCAAGCTGCATATCGGCCAGAATTGCCTCTTTTTCTTCGGAGGGGGCCCGGACCAGATCGGAGGCCAAACGGCCGATCCTGCGCTCGGATCTACGCCGAATCGCCTCCAATAGGATATCTTTGGTTTGTTCTTTCATCATGATTCACCCGGGCCATTGGGAGACCCTTCCGGCTTATAAATGTTGCGCCGTGCGGACAGCGAAATGCTCCGCCCCGCTACCCACTTCCCAGTGGCTACGAAAACCGAAATGTTTATAAAAGCCACCGCATTACTACCCCCCAGGAAGGAATCTCCGAAGTGGAACGATGCAATCATACCCAATCCCAAACAGCCCCGTCTTCGACGGGAACTACGTACCTTATTTTTATCAGTCAGGTAGATTCTTGAATTACGATCTGCCCCATCAAGTCACACCGAGCAGTTCAACAAGCGGATATTCCAGCTACGACTTTTCAAGCGATCTGCCCACCTGGCCGCCGGTTAAAAGGCCTCAGACCGTCGAGCAGATTATCGCTCACGGGTACTTTGCGATCCCAGATGGCGAGCCGGAAACTGCCATCATCTCCGACAAGAAGCAGACCTCCTGGCTGGGCCTGGAAGACACGATACGGCAAGTTCGTAACCGCCACAGTCTATACCACCGTAATATGTACGAACTCAATCAGGGCGTATGCGAAGCCGATAACGCCGTTTTCCGACAGGTCGCCAGCCAAGGCTCGCCAGCCGATAACCGCCAGCAGTATTCAGCCACCAAGCTGACTCAGGAGTTGTATGAACAGATGCGACTGGAACGCGTTAGCCTCTGGAAGGATATATCTCGGTTGAAGCAATCACTGCCTGAAGTCGCACAGAACTACTTGGCCGCCTACCGCAAGGTGGCGATCCTTGAAGACACCGGGGGCGATCGGCCTTGATGACCCGCATGCAGGAGCTTTGCCGCAAACTCCAACCCGTTCTTGGCAAGAAGATTGACAGACTTTGGACTGCTTACCTGTCCGAATCGGACGCCGCCGGCAAAGCGGATATCGAGCAGACGCTGGAACTTCTCGCCGCCAAGCACATCGGCCAGGACTACCAGCCGGATCGCTCACCGTTCCCGCCGCCAGACAAGAAGTTCGCCAAATCCGGCGACATCCACCTTGGCACGGTGACCTATGGCAGCCGAAATCTCTATCCCTTTCTTCTCAAGAGCAACCGGCTCAAAGAGCATATTCTCGTCGCTGGTAGAAGCGGCTCGGGCAAGACCAACCTGACATTCGTTCTCATGCGCGGCATCATGGATCAGGGGATCAAGGTCCTCGCACTGGACTGGAAGCGTGGGTATCGTGATCTGCTCAAGCTACAGCCGAATCTTCGTGTCTACACGATCGGCCGAGATGTCTCACCGTTTCGATTCAATCCACTGATCCCGCCGCCAGGCTGCGAACCGCACGTCTGGATCAAGCTCACCGTCGATGTGATCGCACAGGCCTACCTCGGCGGAGAGGGCGTAATCAGCCTGCTTGTGGCCGGAATGGATAAGCTCTATCGAGACC
>JABMQG010000348.1 GCA_013203365.1 Planctomycetota bacterium
GGAATCCGGCTGGATGTTCGTCACGTCCACCACGATGCCGCCAGCGGCAAACGGGTTCGTCGGTTCCTGCTGCAGGTACGGACCAAGCTTGCCTGCGGCGTTAATTGTCCCGTCGGCGTCCGTGCGGTTTGTCATCTGACCCCAGAACCCGGCGCTGTCCCCAAGACCACCGTTCGCAACTGCCTGTTCCTGCGGATCTTGGTCCAGGTGCTGTATCTTGTACAACTCGATCTGAGCGCGAACCGTCTGCAAGTCGCTCCGAACGCTGGACTGGCGGGCTTCGTTGCTGGCTTCCGAGAACTGCGGAATCACGATTGCCGCCAAGATGCCTAGGATGATCACGACGATCAAAATTTCAACAAGAGTAAAACCTAAACCTAAACCTGTCCTTTTAACCATTTTTCTTTGTCCTCCGTTGCTTTCGCAAGGCCGCAAGGGCCAAACTCCACGATTGACCAGTCGCACCAACGGCGTCGGTGCGTATCCTTACACTTCACGGTAAACTTGACAATTCCTGAAACATTCAACTGCACATCCGTAATTGGCTGTCCATACAAGCTCTTACACACACATCCAACGTGCCCCACACACCTCCCACCGTTCGTCCCGCTAACTTATTCCTCTTGCAAGAGTAGGATAGCTTTGCTCAGTGCACCCAGTTCGACAAAGACAAACACTCGTCCACGCATGACCGCACTGTCGCAGCCTTCTATCGGGACATCGGAACCTAAGGCGGGCACCTTAACTAAGACTTACGCCGTAGGCGTCGATGGCCCAGCTTTGACATACAAGGACAGTAAGATACGCTTTGTGTCTGGGCAAATAGGCAACATGCGAATTTTGGATAACCTGTTGTGGTGATGGGAATATCTGACGATTAGATATGCTGCCGCGGAAAGAACGCTAGAGGAAAGCGAAGCAGACAACGGCATTGGGCCATCGATGCGGCCCCACGCAACCAAGCTTGGCAGCAAGCTCTCCTGGTGGGCTAAGGACAATCCATAAACTGCTCTAACTTCTTGACCTGAAAGCACATCGACCGCGAGAGCATCATTCGATATCTTGCTGCACTCTCACCTGCTTCAACAAGGCCGACAGCTCTTCCCCGCCGACATACGCCCCAGCACCGCACGCACCGGCCCCGACCCGGCCTACGATCGGCACATCGGCCCAGATCCCTGCCAAGCGACTTCCCGGCAGGATAATCGCATCGTTGGCCAATTGCTCACGTAGCGGGCCGATCAGCACCGCCAAGCAATCTGCCGAGCGGTTCGGACACCCGAAGACAAGCAATTCCGCCCCTCGGCCGTCAACTCGAACGGCCACGAGCGATTCACCCAGCCGTTCGTGAACCGTCTTGGCCACCGCCAGCATCGGCGCCACGTTCGCCCCGGCACAAGTGGCGTGCACGATCAGCACCCCGCCGTCGGCGACGCGCCCGACCACCGCGTCGATCGTAGCGGCGTTGAACAGCACCCGCCCGGCAGGATGGTCGGCGCGTATGGGGCCGTAGAATAAGCCGTTAAACTGAAAAGGGCCTGTCCGCAAAACCGGCAGGATCGCCCGAACATCCCGCCCGCGCCACATCGCCAGCCGACCAAACGCCGGGTCCGCCGCCGCACTGACGACCGTCAGGCCGTCTTGCCCGTCGTCCAGCAACGGCCTGCAAGAAACCACCAACCACCTCTGACCTGACATCAGATCGACGAAGGGATCAGAAGCCATGTCTGCAAAACCCCTGCCGGCAGCGAGGCAGATTGCTCTGGCCGCAACAGCCTTTCGCACCATGCCGGCCGCCAGCAGATCCAGACGACACTCCGGCGCCTCGGTTGGCATAGGAAGGTAGCCGCTATCACCCCGGTGCCACCACGCAGTAAGCCATCGGCCGGCAGAAACGGATACCCGCAACTTGTCTCTCATTTGCCTATATGACACCGTCGGGCCGACGGCCATCGCCAGCAGCAACGCAGCCCCCGCCACTGACCAGACTACCTGCCGATCGGTTCGTCGGCATCGGCCAATTCCCACGACTATGGCTCCACCTACGCACACCAGCAATGCCGACAGCAAAGCCGCTTGCATGCCTCGGCTCCCGATAACAATGACTCCGCCGACCGCGCCGGCCGCCAATCCGCTCAGCAGCCATTGCATAGCGTGCCTTGCCGAGCCGCCAGCCGAGAAAAACCGCTCTCGTCGCTCCATCGCCAAGACCATTACCCCCGCCACCAAGGGGGCCTGAGCACACATGGCCACCCCAGCCAGCCATCGCACGCCGCCGACACGACCATATAGGCTCGCAAGACCAAGCGCCCACTGCATGGCCAGAGCCGTGCAAACCAGAACGACGGCACCAGGGCACGACAAGGCCGACCAACCCTTGGCCCTGCAAGCCCACCGCCTGTACAACGCCGCGGCCAGCGCAATGGATGCGCCTCCGTAAAGCATTTGTTCGGCTACGGTCGCACCAAGCAAGTCGGCTAGGCCCCGCAGTTGCAACTCGGCTGTCAGCGTAGCTGCCGCCGCCGTGACCGAAATGCCAAAGCCGGTCCGAAGCACAGGCGGCAGGATCGCAGTGGGACTCTTAGGCTTAACCGGAACCGATCGGCCGGGCCAGCGAATCAGGATCAACCCGCATGCCACTTGCACGGCGCCGGTCGTCAAGGCCACGATGAGCGGATCCCACCCCATTTGCCAACTCAGCGAAGCAACCGCCAACGCCGCAGCCAAACCCAAAAGCCAGTCCCCTCCGACCCCGCTGGGCGAAAGGACCTTTGCACCGACTCGACGGCCGGTGTAGGCCAGACACTGCGCCTGCCAGACCACCCCGGCAGCCACTCCCCAACCGAGCATCGCCGCCAGTTGCATAAAAAACCGCACCGCCAGTTGCATCGCCGGCCCAGCCAGGAATCCAGCCATCAAGTAGCTGACCATCCCAGAGCAAACCTTCAGCCCCATGGCGCTGAGCAGCCCGCCAGCCGCCGCGACAATGAGCGCCACCCCCAGCAACCTGGCCACCGGATAAGGCGTATCCGCTGCAGCAGGCGCCACCAGGGGCATAGCCAACGCGCCGTGGGGGCGCAATCGACGAAGCACCGCCTGGACCAGCCGGAAAAACTGCGCCGGCACGGCCAGCCCCACGGCGAAGGCCGCCAGCATGGCAGACGCCGTAAGCCACAGACTCGCCCCCGTGGCGTCAAAGACGTGCACCCACAGCCCGCAAAGCGCACCACCCCATAGCCAGACCGTTGCCGTTGCGACAATATAAAACAGTCTGTTCAGCCTCGGCGACATATCATCTCACGCTGCACCGCCTCTGAGTGATCCTTCGCTGCTATGCCCGGCTTCAAGGCAGATGAACTGATCCCCCCCCCAAAAAAAAACAAAAAAA
>JABMQG010000349.1 GCA_013203365.1 Planctomycetota bacterium
CCACGTCCTGGAAAATCTGGTCGAAGCCGCGTTGGAGGAACGTGGAATAAATGGCCACCACCGGTCTCATGCCAGCCTTTGCCAACCCACCGGCCATCGCCACGGCGTGAGACTCGGAGATCCCCACGTCGAAGTAACGATCGGGGAACTCCTTGCGAAAGGCATCAAGCCCCGTGCCGTCGGGCATGGCGGCAGTGATCGTACAGACGCGGCTGTCACGGCGAGCGGCGCATACGATGGCTTCGGAAAACACCGACGTCCAAGTTGGCCGTGCCGACTGGGCGAAAACCACTTTTTCCGATTCGATTGTCCATCGGCCGGGGCTGTGAAAGGTGGTGGGGTCTTCCACGGCGTAGTCGTACCCTCTGCCTTTTTCGGTGTAAACGTGCAGCAATACGGGCCGATCGAGTTCGGCGACCCTGTTTAGTATCTTCACCAGCGTGGCGCAATCATGGCCGTCGACCGGCCCGAAGTAGCGGAACCCCAGTGCCTCGAACGCCTGCTGCCCGTGCACCGCCGCAAGGAGCCCTCCGCGAAAATGCCTAAGGGCGTCGCCGATGCCCTGGCCCATCGGCATACGACGCAGGACGGTCTCTGCCGCATGCTTTAGATCGCTATAGGTGCGGGTCAATCGGACGCGGTCCATCGCCCGCGCCATGGCCCCTTGGGTCACGTCGATTGCCATGGAATTGTCGTTGAGCACTACCAGCAGCTGTCGTTCCAGCAAGGCTGCGTTGTTGATACCTTCAAGCGACGTGCCGTTGACGATGCTGGCGTCACCGACCACCGCGACGACCTTTCGCGACTGTTTCATCGCCAGATCGCCCATCGCCACCCCCAGTGCCGTTGAGATGGCGGTGCCCGCGTGGCCGACCCTGAACAAGTCGTACCGGCTCTCGGCTGGATCGGGGAAGCCGCTCAGTCCCCCGGCTTGGCGTAATGTTTCGAATCGTTCCCGCCGACCCGTCAGCAATTTGTGGACGTAGCATTGATGCCCCACGTCCCAGATCAACCGGTCCGTGGCAAAGTCGAATACGTAGTGCAGCGCCAAAGTCAGCTCGACAATCCCAAGGTTGCTCGCCAGGTGCCCGCCGCGCCGGCTGACCACGTCGATAATGACGGCCCGCAGTTCCCCCGCAAGTTCAGCCAAATCCTCAACCGAAAGCCTTTTTTTTAGGTCGTCCGGGGAATCGATCTTGTCCAGCAAATTCGCCACTTACTTCCTTCTTTCCAGCAAATACACTGCCAGTGCGCGTAGCGGCTCGGCGGCATGGCCGAACCGACCCAGGTGTGCCACGGAGCGGTCGCTGATCTCGGCGATGATCTCCGCCGTGCGATCCGGGCCCAGCAAGGCCGGGTATGTCCTCTTGTCGTTGGCGGCGTCTTTGCCCGGCGTCTTGCCCAATTCCTCACTGGTGGCCGTGGCGTCCAGCAGATCGTCCTTAACCTGGAACGCCAGCCCCAGGTCAGTCGCGAACTCGCCAATCGCCCGTTGCTGCTCAGCGGTAGCGCCGCCACAGATGCCGCCCATCCGAGCGGCGCCGGCGAACAAAGCCGCCGTCTTTCTGCCGTGGATGTACTCCAACCCGGCCTGCCCGGGCGGGACCTCGCATAAGGCCATGTCCGCGACCTGGCCGGCGATCATGCCCGCCGACCCCGCCGACCTGGCCAACTCCGCCACCAGGGCCGCAGTGACGGCCGGGTCTTGTGTGTGCTCACTCAATAACTCGAAAGCACGGGTAAGCAGGGCGTCGCCGGCCAAAATGCCCATCGCTTCCCCGAACTTCACGTGCAGCGTCGCACGACCTCGGCGAAGGCTGTCATCGTCCATAGCCGGCAAGTCATCGTGCACCAGACTATAGCAATGGACCAGTTCCACGGCCACTGCCGCCGGCATAGGGTCAACCGCCGGCTGGCCATCGTCGCAGACGGCTCGTGCGCTTAGATGCACCAAAGCAGGGCGAAGCCTCTTTCCGCCTCCGACCACGGCGTATCGCATGGCCTCGGCCAGTTCGACCGGTGTGCCGGCCGGGACAAGAAACCGGCCGATCGCCTCTTCGATCTCCACGGCGAGGTCGTTCAGCATCGCTCCTAGCTGCGAAGTCTGACAAGAAAAAGCCATCGCCACAGTATCCAAACAGTATCCAATTAGATTCAGGCTGATATCAGACCAAAAAAGCGGGAAAAAGTCCACCGCGGCGATTATAACCTAAACCTATCCGCCGGGAATTCGGACGCCTTACCCGGGCTGGTCGATGCCGCCATTGTCTCCGCATACCGGATTCCGTGGCAGCGACAAGCTGCGGGCACCTGGACGCAAGCGGCCCAACCAATGATAACAAAGACACATAAGGATTGCACTCATGGCCACTAGAATCCATCCAACGGCCATTATAGACGCCTCGGCCCAACTTGGCGAGGACGTTGAAATCGGACCAGGGGCGATCGTCGAGGCAGACACCGTCATAGGTGCCGGGTGCCGGATACTCGGGCCGGCCGTTATTCGGCGCTACACCACTGTCGGTGCAGGCAACGTCGTACA
>JABMQG010000350.1 GCA_013203365.1 Planctomycetota bacterium
ATGCACAGGCCGACGCGGTCATCCAGCCCCGCCGCCGCCAGGCTCAGCCCGCCGCCCTGGCTGACGCCCGTCACAGCGAGCCTGCCGGAGTCCACTTCGGGCCGTTCGACAAGTACGTCCAGGGCCCTTGCGACGTCGAGGTAAACGTTGCGGTAGAAGTAGGTGTTCGGGTCGGAAATGCCGGCGGTCATGAACCCCGCCACTCGTGGGCCTGGGTAGACGGCGTTGTCGGATGCCCGGCCGCGCTGGCCGCGAACGTCGACGCTCAGCACCACCGCTCCCATCGCCGTCCAATGCAGCACCGTGTGGTAAGGCTGGCGCTGGCCGCCGTAGCCGTGATATACCACCACGCCGGGCACGCCGGTCGCCCCGTGCGGGACAAGCAGATCGCCGGCAATCATCGCGCCGCCGGCGCCCACGTAGGTCAAGTCGTAAACGTCTATGCCCCGCAGCGGCGTCTTCTTGATCTTGACGCTCACAGAGATCGGCTCCCGGCGAACCGACTCCAGTCCACGCTTCCAGAAAGCGTTAAAATCGGGCCGCTGCGTCAGGACTGGCCGATACTCACGAAGTTCAGCCAAAGGCATGTCGATAGACGGCATAAAATTCCTTTCTGTCTTAGGGCCTCTTAACGTCTTTGTATCCACTGTTCGCTTGAATGCCTGCTGTATTGGGCGGCAAATTGGTCGCCGTCCACTTTAGCCGGCTCGGGCGACCCGAGGCGGATGCCGGCTCGCTCGATGGCCGCGACGAGTGCCTCGGCGAACTGCTCGAAACTCACGTCTTGGCCGACCAGTTCGCTGATCGCGGCGCTCGGCTGGACTGGATGCGTTCGCCGCAGCACCACGCTGCCGTGCTGAATCAGGGAGGCATTAGTTCGGCGTTGAGCGCTGCCGGCGAGTTTTTGCCCATCGGCCATCAGGTCGAACCACCCGTGACGCTGAAAACACAAAAACGGTCAGTCGCGACCACCGACGGCGCCGTCGCTATTGACGGCTGCCCGGCCGCCAAGGACCGAAACAGCCTCGGCGATTCGTTCGTGCATCCAGACGTACAGGTCGGCTGGCGTTCGGCCGGCGAGCGGGTGATCTGTAGGCAGGGCCATGCAGTAGGTAAGTTCGTCGGCATGCAGTATTGCCCCGCCGCCGGTGCACCGTCGGACCACGGGCAGCTCCGCCAACGGGCCGGACTGTCGGGCCGGATCGTCGTAATGCTGGAAATACCCCAGCGAAAGCGTCGCCGTCGTCCACCGGTACAGCCGAAGCAATCCGGGGCCGCCCAGGGCCGCCTGGGCAAGCAGACACCCGTCTACAGCCATGTTGGTCGGCCCGTCTTGCGGCGGATCGATGAACAACCGCATGGCGGCAAGGGGTGCCGATGTAGCCGAAGTGCTGGATACAGGCACTGAGGTCTGCCGAGTATCGTTTGCGCGTCTTTGCTGTCTGCAATCCGCCCGGTCCATTCCTGGTGTCTTCACGTTCCCCGGTAAATGCACTTGGCCGATTCGCTTTCGTAGACGACGATGGCGGACAGTTGAGGTAGTTGGGGTCTGATTTGCTCCCACAACCAACTGGCCAGCAGTTCGCTGGTCGGGTTGGAAAGGCCCTGCACCTCGTTCAGCAGGCAATGGTCGAGCCGGTCGATTGCGGGCTGAACGGCTTTGTTGATCTGGGCGAAGTCCATCAACCACCCGGCCTGCAGGTCCACCTCGCCAATTACATGCACGTCGACCCGAAAACTGTGCCCGTGCAGTGAGGCGCACTTATGGTCGGTCGGCACGTTCGTCAGCGAATGTGCCGCGTTGAATCGAAATGTCCTGACCAGTTCCGCTTTCAAACGCCGCGATCCTTCCCCGGCCAGAGGATCTTGTGCAGTTGCACGTTCAGTCTTACGGGCAGACGGTCCGCGAGCATCCAATTGGCCAACTCGCCGGCTGTTAGCTGCCCGCTTGCGACTGTGCCCATCAGGACGGTGCATCGTGCCGACAGATCGCACCGCGAGATCACCTCTCGGGCAAACTCGTAGTCGCAACGGTCGGTCAGAACGAATTTCACCTCATCGCCGCTGCGAAGGAGGTCGATATTGGCCCAGCAGACCTTCTCTACGGCGCCGCTGCCTGGGCACTTGATGTCGACTATCCGCACGACTCGCGGATCCACCGTTGATATATCTTTCGTGCCGGAGGTCTCCAGCAGAACTTCCCAGCCGGCGTCGCACAGCAGGCTGAGCAACTCTGTTGCCGCCGGCTGGCAGAGCGGCTCCCCGCCGGTCAATTCAACCAGGCCCGCATCGAGTTGGCGGATCCTTTGAACGATTTCATCCAGGCCCATTGCCTGGCCATGCTCGTAAGCATAGGCGGTATCGCACCACCGGCACCGGACGTCACAGCCTGACAGCCGCACCATAACGCACGGCCGGCCGGCCCGGCTGCCCTCGCCCTGGATGCTGCTGTATATCTCGTTTACCAGCAGGGTTCGGCACATCGGGCGACCTCTGAGTTGATCGCACAATCCGAGACTGCTCAATTCACCACCTTCACCAGCGTAGCAAAGCCGATGCCATACCCGCTGGCGAACGGACTAATGCTCATGCTCGCGAATCTCGTACTGGTGTAACTGTCTCCATAATTAACCGGGTCGTGTAGTATAACCTCATAGGTCGACGTATCGTACCCGACGGCTAGCACCTGCCTGTCAACTATGCCGTCCCTGCCGGTATCGATCGACAGCACCACGGGCCTGCCGGCGTTGATCTCGTTGATAAGCGTGTTCCATGTGAACACGCCCCAGACCTGCGTATCGGCAATGGCGGTATGGCCGGCTGCGGTGAAGAAGGCCTCGATCCCAGGCGCCAGATCCTCGACCCCTGTTTCACCGTTGAAGAGATGCTCGGCGCTGCGGCTGGTCTTGAGGTAGTCGGCGATGGAGTCGTCGGCGTGGCTGCTGCGGCCTTCCCAGGCGACGATCCATGACGATGACATGTCCGCATAAGGTTTGTCTGCCCCGTTCAACTGCTCGTTATACCTGTTGTAGAAGGCGTAGTCGGGTATATGCCCGGACCCGGCCGTGCCGTCGCCGGAACTGGCAATGGTCTGATTCACCTGGGCGTTCTGAACGGTTGCGATGCCGTCAATCAAGTCGCCGAAACCGGGCAGGCCGTCGTAGTATCCCACCAGCATGCCCACCGCCGCCGGTGCCGAGCCGACGAAGACGTTACGGGTCTGCCCGCTTGCGGTGTAATAGGCGTAGGGGATGTAGGCACTATAAAACGGTGCGCTAATGATGTTGTCACCGTAAGTGAACTCGTACACGAAGTCGCCACCCGCTTCGCCATTGCCGGTTGGGAACGACAGGAGGTATTCACCGTCCAGCGGGTCGACACGGTTGTCGGTAACGCCCGCCGCATTGAGGGTAAGTTGATAGTGGGTTCCGTAGTCCATCTCGACGAGCGTATTCCAGAATATCTGGTCCAAGGTCAACGTCACCTGGAACAAGTCGGCGTCGTAGGTCAACGGCTTGGTCCATCCTTCGGCGATTAAGTCATGATTGTCGATCTCGGTGGTGAAATCGTCGTCTTTAGAAACGATCAGTGTCAGGTTTGGCGCAACTGTCGAGAAGTCCAGCGGGTGGTGGAACCCGATCTCAATACTGCCGGCCGAGAGGTGCATGTAGGTAATCGAAAGGTTGCCGGCCATGGACTCGAGGACTTCCACCGTCACGTTGGGGATGGGCTGGCTACGCGGCTGACCGTACGAGGTTACCTTGGGCAACGCACTGACGGCGAATACGCCGTAGTGGTCGTCGATCTTCGGCAGCTTCGAATCGTACATGCCGTCCTTGACGATGACACGGTAAACGTATCCGGGTCCGGCGACGGTGTCGTCGGATGTCCCGAAGTATCCGTCGCCGCCCGGTTCGATTCCGGCTGCAATGCTCGAACCGTACATGTTGCCACTCACGGTTATTTTAGTAATGCTGCCGCTGAATGCGAAGTCGGTCTGCTCGGCCAGTACGGGGGTAGCGAATGCGTCAATTCGCAAGTTGGCCGCTTCGCTGCCGGGGTGGGCAAATCCCGCGTCGCCAGGGTCGAACCCGGCAAGCAGGTGACTTTCGTTCATGTCCTTGCGGACCGTGGCTTTTTTCAGGCTGCCCTTGGCGGCTATGAACCCGCCGTCCATGCCGTCGACCAGAACGCTCTTGATCGATCCGGCGGCAAACGCCCGCCCGCCAAAGTTGCCTTTGGGCACCGACAGTTTTTGTATGTCACCCAGCGTTGACAGCACTCCGGAGAAGGACCCGCTCTTGACAGTGAACTTGCCTATGCCGGTTCTGGCCCTGAAGCTGGTCTGGCTGTTGCCGCCGAAGTTGCCCTTGCTGATAGTGACGTTTTTGACCATTCCGCGTTCGATGCGGACTACTCCGCTGATCCCTGCACCGGCATTGACGGTATACAGGTCGCCGTAGGGAACGACGACCTCGCCGGAAATATCCCCGGCGACCGAGAGTTTCTTGACGCCTGTGCGGAGGTTCATGGTGCCGGTCAGGTTTCCGTTGCGGATGTCGATCTTGCCGGCATCGGTGACGGTGGTGTTGAATTGGCCCGTCATCGACCCGGTCTCAATTCTGAAGGCGTTGACCGAGTCGAAGTTCACCACACCGCCGGTGAGCGGCCCGGTCATGATCCATTTTCCGACGGCGCCGGTGTCGACCGTTGCGTCCGTCAGGGAACTCATACTAGCCGATTTGACCCCGCCGGGCAGTGTCCACGTGACTTGTTCTGCTACCGCGCCGGCCTGGAGTTTCCTTACCACGCCGTCGACGTTCAGGTCGCCAAGCGTAATGGCCCCGATCACCTTTATCGCGGCCAGGGCACTGTCGTCGTCGGTGACGATCTCGATATTCTTACCGTAGCTGCCCAGCCCGTTGTACTGCAGCGCCAGTTGCGTTCGCTCGGTGGTCTCATGCAGTACGATCCTCGCCGTGGTCGCGTCGTAGTTGGCGTCGAAACTGCCAGTACCCGGACCTTTAAGCGTGATGGTCAGCTCGCCGAAAATCGTTGTACCCGGCAGGAAGACGGTTCCGACTCCATTGCCCTCGATGCGGGTTACGCCCACGGTTGGGGTTATACCGGCATTGAGGGCCTGGAGATATATGTTCGGGTAGATGTAGGTGTCGGCCAGCAAGGCAACGTTGGCGATGTCGTCAAAATCGCCCGCGAGGGTCATTCTTATAATTTTGCTGACACCGGGCGCCTCGACCTTGTCTTTGACGCTTACGTATAGCCCATCCTCATCCGGGCCGTACCCGGCGGCCAGGACCGAACCGGCCCAGTCCCCGCCTACGCTTATGCG
>JABMQG010000351.1 GCA_013203365.1 Planctomycetota bacterium
GCTACGTAGTCGGAACAACGCCACGGGGCTGACGAGACTCGAACTCGCGGCCTCCGGTGTGACAGACCGGCACTCTAACCAACTGAGCTACAGCCCCTCCAAATCGTAATCGTCAAATGTAGACAGGGCATAGCCCAGTCGCAAGCGTCTCAATCACCCGCCACAGAATGATGCACGGAACTGCTCGGGACGCTCAGCCAACTGCGCCAGGTAATCCAAGAACTGATCTGCCGCTTCAGGTGCCACACTGCGCCCAGCATTGAGCGCTTCCGTAGCCCTCCGGAGATTCCTCTCATAAGCCGCGATCGGTGCGCAGGTCTGCGCCTCCATGATTTGGGCATCCATCGGCACCGTAACTTGGAATACGCCATACCCAAGCCAGAAGTTAGCCGCAGCATCTAGCAACCCATTCGGATCGTGTTCCAGGGCACGCTCTGCATACTGGATCACCACATTCCAATCGATCCCTGCCTGACCAAACTTCTGGGCCAGCTTCAGATATTCACCACCAACCGTCGTGATGATACCCGGGTTGTCGCTGAGCGATAGCAAATTTTCGAGTTCGCCATCAAGGCGCGCCTGCGCCACGGTGTCGACCGGCGTCACCGAATCAACCGTGAACGCCTCGGCATGTGCCTGCACAACGAATATCACACTATTCAGGTTCGTCGGGTCCAGTTCGGCTATGCGCTCGTAGACCGATAGCGCCGAGTCGTTGAAGCCCGCTCCCCGGAGGAGCACCCCGCGTGCCTGTAAGAAGCGCAAATCACTTGGTTGATACTCGAGAGCCAGGGTGGCCCATCTAAGCATCGCAGAGGTGTCACCCACCGTGGTCGAAAGCGCAAACATCTGCGGATAGAACGTCGTGTCGCCGACCAGGTCGGTGTTCAATTCGTACATCCGTGACTGTGCCTCCAAGACGCATCCCCACATCTCCCCTTCCCTGCACGCACGGGCCTTCAAATTAAGGAAACGTTGGCTTTCAGGGTATTGTGTGAGACCTACGTCGAGGATCTCCAGTGCCTCGTCATAGTTTTGAGTGACAACGTGCCCCGCCGCCAACTGAAAACGCATGATGGTATCTGTGGGGTTCGCCGCAAGCTGCATCGAAAGGGCCACGACAGCGCCCGCCGTGTCGCCGGCCCGCTGATACGCCCGAGCCAGATCCTGCCACGCCCGCTGGTTGAGAGAGTCACCGCGGGTTGCTTTTTCGTAGACCCACACGAGGCTGTCATCTGGCGCTTGCATACCCTGGAAAACGTAGGATAGGCACGTGGTTGTGGATGGGTGATTCTCATAGTAAGCGAATGCTTGGTCAGCCGCCTCGCGCGCCCGCCTGAACTCGGACCGATCGCGGCGCATGTTGCATTCCTTCGCCTTGTCCGCGGCCCTGACCTGGTTCTCCAAGGAGTCCACGACTCGATCGGCAAATGAGTTCGGCGGATCACCTGGCTGCCCCTGTACGGTCATCCATCCGGACAATCCAGTTCGGCTCACATCGACCATCCGGTATCTGGCGATCGGAGTGGCACCGTTCCTCGTTAACCAGCCATAGACGTATGAATGTGCCTGCAGAGGACGGGCAAACTGCTCGGCCATCTCCGGCCCCACGATCGCGAGTGAATCGAAGCCGGAATTGATCAACAGCTCCTGGATCACGTCTCTTTGAATGACCTGCCACTTATGGCGGAACTTGTTCTGAGCTCTGTTCCGCAGCCGGTCAGTCATTTCGATGACCCAAGCCGAATCCTCGGGCTGCTCTGGAGCAGGAACCAAGAACAAGATACGGTCGTGCGGACGATCCTGCGCGACGGCACTTGTAATGAACAGGCCGATACCCGCAAAGGCGAGTAGACTTACCGACGTGGCACGAAGCATAGCGTTTTTGAGCTGCACCGGTATTACACCTCCGATTTGTGACTCAACGTTGAGTCAGCGAATTCATCACCCTTCTAGTCATGGGCGAAGAGGGATTCGAACCCCCGACTTCCTGCTTGTAAGGCAGGCGCTCTAAACCAACTGAGCTATTCGCCCGCGAACCCCGCACTTACAATGCCAAGCCTAGCGGAAAAAGCACGCAGTAGCCAAGCACCAGGAGGATCGGAGCTATGGTCGTGTCGCCGCCTGCCAGCAGCAAATAACCCACGCCGACCGCTGCCAAGGCACCGCCCAACAGGAGATAGTTCCTGCCGCGAAAATGCAGCCGCGCGGGCGAAGTCCCTTTAGACATAGACACTTAGGCTAATCTGAAGTTCCACATGCGTCAAGAAACACTGTTCCATTCATCCGATGAGACCTCCCAGCCTTGGTCGAGCGCCGCCCTTCGTGCGCCGTCACGACGGCGACGCCACCCCCACAAACTAAGCAACACGATCGCCAGACATGTCCAGAACACCGTAAGCGAACCAAAAAATAACACCCAACCATAGCGCTTGCGAAGGTCCCGCTGCCACAGGACCTCGAATTGCCCTAAAGTCACGTGGTGCGTGGCCCTTAGCGCCCGGTCAAGATCCTGAGAATCTGCCAGATTTGCTAGCAGGGGCTCCAGACCGCGCTCGCCGCCGAGGCGTTCGAGCA
>JABMQG010000352.1 GCA_013203365.1 Planctomycetota bacterium
CGCTACTACCGCAAGAAGGGGCTTCTGAGAGCTACCCAGGTGGGCAAATGTATTCGTTACCGCCGAGTCGAGTTGGATCGTCTGTTGGAAAAGCTTACAGATGTCAATCCGCGATGATGAATCATGAGCAGGACGCTTTGAAAACTCAACCTTTCAAGAATACTTTCGGAAAACACTTGCGCCCTCTGAAAGAAAGCGCTTCAATAGAATCCTGTCTTGGGACGACTCGTTTGTTGGCTTTTGTCCCAATGGTTCTATTCAGTCGAGAGATGGTGGGTTGAAGAATTCGAAAGATCAGCTTCGCGCCAAGACTGCGCGCCACCAGAGGAGATGGTTAAAATGGTAGTCAATGAGACAGTCACGTTAAGCAGCAACGGAAAGTATTGGCAGGCCTTTTACTATGACAGCATGGGTAGGCGTCGAGCGAAAAGTCTTGGACCAAAGAGGAAGCTCTCCAAGAGAAAGGCGAAGGTCCTCTGCGATCGTTTTGCCGCCGAGTTAAACCTGGCCCCTGGCAAAGCAGACGCCAACCGGCCAATCAGGCTCGATGAACTCGTCAATCGCTATCTGCAAAGCCGAACGGATCTCCGGGAAACTACGCGTGATTTGCATAGGCTGACCATTCAATACTTGAAGCAGCTCTTCGGTGGAGAAATGAGAATTGATCGGATCACCCGGGCCATGGCTTCGGACTGGCGCTCAGCGATGGCCCGAGGCAAGCTTAGTTTAGGTAAGTCCGAACGAGCCCTGGCAGAAGCTTCTGTCTGTATTCACGTTCGTAATGCCAGGACGATCTTCAACCACGCAGTCAGGGATGATCTGATCATCTTCAATCCATTCGACCGCCTAAAGGGGACTGCACCCGAACCTGACAAGGATTGGAAGTACGTTACGATCGAAGAACTCGACAAGCTGCTTGATGCCAGTCCTGCTTGGGGTTGGAAAATACTGATCGCCCTCTGTCGGCTGGCGGGACTTCGGCGGGGCGAGGCCCTGGAGCTAACATGGGCGGCCGTCGATTGGCAGGAACGTCGGCTCGTTGTCATTGCTCAAAAGACAGGACGCCGCCGCATACTGCCTATCCAGCCTAAGCTGTACGAGTTGCTGCTTGATGCGTTCGGACGGGCCGAGGAAGGCGAAAATAGAATCTGTTCCGTTTCCTCCTATTGTCTATGGCGAAACTTCCAGGCAATCCGCAAACGTGCGGGGCTGGAAAAGTGGAAGGATGCCTTTCAGGTTCTACGACGAAACTGCGAGACCGATTGGGCTCAGGAGTATCCGCAGTATGCCGTTTCCAAGTGGATCGGCCACGACATCAAGGTCTCGGCCCGGCACTACCTGCAGATTCCGGAAGACCTCTACAACAGAGCTGCTGCCACAAACGCGGCCCAAACTGCCACAAAAACTGCCACAAAATCCCATTCACCAGAAAACCACACCACAAGCCAAAAATAAAACCCCTGATTCCTCAGGGGTTTATATCACTGGGCCGTACTGGACTTGAACCAGTGACCTCCTGCGTGTCGAGCAGGCGCTCTAGCCAACTGAGCTAACAGCCCTATGGACAATCTATTTGTCGTCATTGCTCGGCCGATGCTCCTTGGACTCATCGGCCACCGAGGACAAACATTCGATCGGCCGTCAACATCCCGGACACCGGTTGGACCGATCTGCCTTGGTGAATTCGTTTCCTCAAGCGGCTATGCCGGTTGCAGCCGAACACCTTGGCGACAAGACCGGCGTTTCCAAAATTACCAGGCCGAGTTTCGCCGGCTAAGGTGCGCTTTGCCGGCGACGAACTTGGTCGCTTGTCCGGCACTGTTCGAGACGGCATAATGTAGTGTGGGCACCGGCGACTGTCAAGGCTCTGAAAAAGGTCGGTTTCCTGGTATTTTCGCCGACGCAATGTGAATTGGCATAATCCCATGGGTGTAGTGTGCCGATAGACATAAGCGCTGGGTTAGGTGGACTGGCTGGAGGAGTGTCTGCGTGCCCGCCTAAGCGGTTCAGAGTATCTTGGAAAGGACGTTACGAGAACTATGCGACCTCTACGTACGTTTTCAATCGAGCCGGCGATTCCTGAGCAACTGGTACCACTGAAGGAGTTGGCCTACAATATGTGGTGGTGCTGGCAGGGCGAAGCGCAAGATCTTTTCCGTCGATTGGATGATAATCTCTGGGAAGAATTGTATCACAACCCGGTGGCCATGCTCGGCCGCATAGATCAATCGCGGCTGGCAGCTGTTGCCGCGGATGAAGGGTTCCTAGCCCATCTGGATCGCGTTCACGGCAATCTGCGCGAGTATATGTCCAAGCCGGGTTGGTGGTCGTCGGAATACGGCGAGGCCCGCGAACCACAGGTGGCCTATTTTTGTGCGGAGTACGGCATTGCGGAGTCTCTGCCAATATATTCCGGCGGTCTTGGCGTACTTGCTGGGGACCACCTCAAAAGTGCCAGCGAGTTGGGCGTACCACTGGTCGGCGTGGGCCTGCTATACCAGCAGGGCTACTTCCGCCAGCGGCTGAACGCCGACGGGTGGCAATTGGAGTTGTTCCCTCGCAATGACTTTCAGAACATGTCTGTCCAGTTGATGCTTGGTGACGATGGGCAGGCGATCACCATACAGGTGGACTACCCCAACCGAAAGGTTTTGGCCCGCATTTGGCGCATCCAGGTCGGTCGAGTGCCGCTGTACTTATTGGATACCAACGTGCCGCCGAACTCACCAGAGGATCGGCAAATCACGGCCCAGCTTTACGGCGGTGACCAGGAGATGCGCATTCGCCAGGAGATCATGCTGGGTATCGGTGGAGTGCGGGCCCTGCGGGCGATGAATTTGCATCCCAAGGCCTATCACATGAACGAAGGCCATTCGGCCTTCTTGAGTCTGGAACGCATCCGCCTGCTGATGGCCGACGCCGGCATTAGCTTCGTAGAGGCCCGACAAGCGGTGGTGGCGTCCACCATTTACACCACACATACACCAGTGCCTGCCGGCAACGACGCATTCGAGCCGTGGCTGATCGACCGGTACTTCGAGCACTATTGGCCTCAACTCGGCCTTGCTCGCGAGCAGTTCCTCGCCCTGGCCCGGCAGGAACCGGCCAACGCTGACGAGCCGATGAACCTGACCGTACTTGCCCTTCGCCTTAGCTCATTTAGAAACGGCGTCAGTAGTCTGCATGGGACCGTCAGCCGAAAGCTCTGGCACAATGTCTGGCCGTCGCTGCCAATGGCGGAGGTCCCGATTGCTCACATCACCAACGGCATTCACACTCGCACCTGGCTGAGCCACGATATGGCGGAGTTGTTTGACCGTTACCTGGGGCCTCGTTGGCATGAGAGGCCGGCCAGCGAGGAAATCTGGCAGCGGGTTGTGCACATTCCGGATACCGAGCTGTGGCGGACGCACGAGCGCCGTCGCGAGCGGCTGGTTGCCTTCGCCCGCCAAAGGATGCGAGATCAATGCAGCAAGCGAGGCGCCAGTCAATCAGAGCTTCGCGCCGCCGACGAGGTGCTGGACCCCGAGGCCTTGACCATAGGCTTTGCGCGCAGATTCGCCACGTACAAGCGGGCAAACCTGATCCTGGCGGATCCGGAAAGGCTCAAGAAACTGCTGGGCAATGAATCTCATCGCGTGCAGATCATTTTCGCCGGCAAGGCTCACCCTCGCGATAACCCTGGCAAGGACCTCATTAGGCAGATCGTGCACTCCAGCCGCTCACCCGAGTTTCGACGGTCGTTGGTCTTTCTGGAAGACTACGACATGAATGTCGCCCGTTACTTGGTACAGGGCGTGGACGTGTGGCTGAACACGCCGTTGCGCCCAATGGAGGCCTCCGGCACAAGCGGTATGAAGGCCGCGGCCAATGGCGCGTTGAACGTCAGTATCCCCGACGGCTGGTGGGATGAAGGTTTTTCGCCGGACGTCGGCTGGCTGATCGGGTCGGGCGAGACCTACGACGACCTGGAATACCAGAACCGAGTCGAAAGCCAAGCGCTCTACGACCTGCTGGAAAAAGAGATCGTTCCGCTATTCTATGGCCGCGGGCCCGACGGCCTGCCACGCGAATGGATAAGCCGCATGAGACAAACCATTCAAAAACTGGCCCCTCGCTTCAGCACCAACCGCATGGTCCGTCAGTATGCCGAGATGGCCTACGCACCTGCGGCCAAACGCTGGGACCGGCTCACCGCCGACGGACTGGCAGCCGCCAAGGAACTGGCTTCGTGGACCGGCCGCGTCACCGCCGGATTCGGCGGCATTCGCATAGACAGCATAAGCGACAACGTCAACGGCTCGTGCAGCGTCGGTCACCCGATCGAGGTGAAGGCAAACATTCACCTGGGCGATCTTCGCCCCGAAGACGTCAAGGTGCAACTGTGCTTCGGTTTGCTCGACCCCGACGGTCAACTCAACTGCAGCACATACCTCGACATGCAATGGACAGGCCAGGCCGACGGCCAGTCGAACCAAGCCTACGCCGCCGAGATGGTCTGCACGGTGACGGGGACCACCGGCTACACCGTGCGGGTGATGCCGACACACGGAGACCTCATCGACAGCCGCGACATGAACATAGTCCGCTGGGCATAAGCTGGCCGACCTTGCGCCGGGCCGCCCCACGACAGGTGTGTCAATTGCCTGCGACGTGTGGGTTGCGCCGTTGCGAATTCATATCTATACCTTGGGTTGGGCGGCCCGCGCATCATTCGTTCACTTCAGTCCATAATAAGCGATAATACCACGCTATGCCGCGGTTTCAGCAGAACCGATGGCGGCCAAGGCCAATATTGGCACTTGCTCCGACGCCGATGGCGTGTAGGATTATTGCTCCTGTATACCATCGGCTGGTTAAGTAGCAGCCGATACGCTAGCAATAGGGCAAAAGGCAGCCAGGGAGACGATAATGGGCAAGAAATCCGCGGCGTTTGTAGCGGTGGACCTGGGAGCCAGCGGCGGCAAGTTGAGCTTGGGAATCTTCGAGGGCCGGCAGTTCCGCATCGAGGAGGTCCACCGGTTCGACAACGGCGGTGTTACCGTCTGGGCGCATGGAGCGGAAGGTGGGGCTGTCGAGAAGAACTACTGGGACGACCTGGCGCTGTTCTCGCACATCGTCGAGGGACTCCGGCGGGCCGGCGCCGCGACGACCGCACCGATTCTGAGCATCGGCGTGGATACGTGGGGTAGCGATGCGGCCCTGCTGAACGCACACGGCGAGTCCATGGGACCGATACACTGCTACCGAGACCATCGTCTCGACACCATTCGAGAGGAACATCTGTTCCCCAAAATATCGCCACGGGAACTGTTCGATATAACCGGCATACCGTCCCAGCCGTGGTATATGCTCAACCAGCTTTGCTGGCTAAGCCGGTATCGCCCGGAGATGCTCGATTTGGCCGCAACGGTGGTTCCCATCGGCAGCTTGATGCAATACTACCTTTGCGGGTCCAAGGCGGCAGAGCAGAGTTGGACGGTCGTGCAGCAAATGACGCGAGCAGGCGAAGGCCAGTATGACGATCGCTTGCTGTCGGCGGGCGGTATTCCTCGGCGCATCCTGCCGGAGGTCGTAGTGCCGGGCACCGTTGTAGGGACAATTCGAAGAGAGCTTGCCGAATTAACCGGGCTGGGCTCGTGCAAGGTTGTCGCCGTAAAAATGCACGATACAGCCAGCGCATTTACGGCTGCACCGGTGGACGACGTGAAGAACAGCCTGATAGTTTCCTCAGGCACCTGGAGCCTGGTGGGCAAGCTGACCGACGAGCCGTTGATTAACGATGCGGCTTTCGAGGGCCGCTTGTCCAACGAGGGCGTTCGCGGTGACGTTCGGCTGTTGCGAAATGTAATGGGCACATGGCCGGTGCAGCAGCTTCGGGCCGAGTGGGCTCGTGCGGACGGGGAGGAAATGAGCTGGGCTGAGATCGTACGCATGGCCGAATCGGCCAAGCCGCGTTTGGTTCGGATAGACGTTGACGACGAGGCGATCTACAACCCGCCGGACATGGGCGCTGCCCTGTGCGAGCAACTGAGGCGAACCGGCCAGGCCGTGCCAACCGATCGGGGCGAGCTGCTCCGCGCGGTCTACGAGGGCCTCGCCGACAAGATCGCCGAGGTGGGCGAAATTCTGGAACGCGTAACAGGCCGGCGGCACAAGGCGATCCACGTCGTTGGCGGAGGGGCGCGCAATGCGATGTTGAACCAGTTCATCGCCGACGCCGCCGACATGGCCGTCCACGCAGGGCCGTTCGAGGCTACCAGCATAGGCAGCATACTGGTGCAGGCAGTGGCTTGCGGCCTGTTCGACAGCATCGACCAGGCCAGGCAAGTTGTCTTGGCCAGTATCGGTATCGAGTTGTACGAGCCGGCGTGCTAAACGGTCTTACGTAAGTTCTTTGCGTTTTGACCGCAGGTAGTTCAAGACCGTCTTGACCGGCAGGACCAGCAGGTATACGCCGGCTGACAGGGCGATTATGGTGGCTCCGGAAGGCAGGTTGGGGCTGTAGCTGATCGCCAGCCCGGCAGTTGTCAGGGCCATACTCAACACCACGGCCAAGAGCATCATTTGCCACACCCGTCTGGCGAACTGTCCCGCCACCGCCACGGGCAGCGTCAGCAGGGCGATGACCATCACGATGCCCACCGTCGTCACCAACAGCACGACGGTAATGGCCGTCATAGCCAGCAGCAGCATGTAGTAGAACTCCACGCAAATGCCCCGGGTACGGGCGAACTCTTCATCAAAGCAGACGGCCAGGAGCTGCTTGTAAAATATCAGTGACAGCGTCACCACCACCGCGTCCAGCGAAGCGATCAGCCACAGGTCCTGTTTGCGGACCATCAGGATGTCGCCGAAGAGGTAGTTCGTCAGATCCTGCTGGTACCCTGGAGTCTTGGCCAGGAACAGCACGCCCACGGCCATGCCCACCGCCCACAC
>JABMQG010000033.1 GCA_013203365.1 Planctomycetota bacterium
CGCTCAGAGAACTCGACCTCGAAGAGAACACCTTTGTGTTCTTCTTCTCGGACAATGGCGCAGTGAACCTGGGAGGGAACGTCCGGCCCTTCCGTGGCGGCAAGTTCAGCAACTATGAAGGCGGGCACCGCATCCCCGCCGTCGCCAGATGGCCCGGCCGCATCAAGGCCGGATGGACGAGCGATGCGTTGACCGTGGGAATGGATCTTCTGCCCACAGTCATGGATATCGTGGGCATCGACATTTCCAACCAGCGCAAGTGCGACGGGATAAGCATAAAGGACCATCTGCTGAACCAAGCCGATCTGCCTGATCGACGCGTATTCTTCGGATACGAACCCAAGTTAGGCACGGCCATGCGGGACGGGCATTGGAAGATGCAGACCAAGGGCGATGTCGTCGAGTTGTACGACTTGAGCAAGGATATCAAGGAAACAACAAACGTTGCGGATCAGTACCCCAAACGCACGGCAGAAATGAAGGCAGCCATCGAGACGTGGAAGCTGGAGGCAACGCCCGAGACTGCTTCACAACGATGAGCTGCACTATGGTACAGGTGGATGACATGAATGGACCCGTCTATTCAGCGGTCTGCCCCATTCCAATTCTGCCCGAGGTGGCGGCGCCGTGCGCTTCGGCTGTCTCTTCCAGAAACGAAAAACAACGACCAGTAGCGAGGTAAGCGATGAGAACATCCAAAGTGATACAGGTGGTGAGTTGCCACGCGGAAGGCGAAGTGGGCGATGTGATCGTCGGCGGAGTCGCGCCGCCGCCCGGCGACACGATCTGGGAACAGCGTTGCTTCATCGAGAAGGATGATCGTCTGCGACGCTTCGTGCTCAACGAGCCGAGAGGCGGCGTGTTTCGGCACGTAAACCTGTTGGTTCCTCCTAAGGATCCCCGAGCCCAGGTGGGCTGGATCATCATGGAGCCCGCGGATACTCCGCCTATGTCGGGGTCGAACTCGATCTGTGTGGCGACCGTGGTGCTCGACACAGGAATCGTTCCCATGACCGAGCCGGAGACGGAGCTGATGATGGAAGCGCCGGGCGGCCTGGTCAAAGCACGCGCGCTCTGTCGCAATGGCAAGGCGGAGCGAATCACGATCACCAACGTGCCTTCGTTCGCCGACAAGCTCGCAGCGCCGCTGGAAGTGGAAGGACTCGGCACGCTCAGCGTTGATACAGCCTATGGCGGCGACAGCTTCGTCATCGTCGATGCCAAAGCGTTGGGATTTGAAATCGTGCCGGATGAAGCCAGCGCGCTTGTCGCGACGGGCATGAAGATCACGGCCGCGGCCAACGAGCAGCTCGGATTTCAACACCCCGTACATGCCGAGTGGAATCACATCTCGTTCTGCCAGTTCGCCGGCCCGCTTGCGGAGGAGAAAGGCGAGCTGGTGGGGCCGAACGCCGTGTGCGTACGCCCCGGCAAGATCGACCGGTGCCCCACCGGCACAGGATGTTCGGCGCGGATGGCGGTTCTGCACGCTCAGGGACGAATGCAGGTCGGGGACCGTTATCGAGCGCGCTCGATCATTGGCTCCGAGTTCGAATGTGGCATCGAGTCGGTGACTTCGCTGGGCGAGATGGATGCGATCGTGCCGACTATTTCTGGCCGAGCGTGGATCACGGGAACTCATCAACTCATGCTCGACCCCGACGACCCGTGGCCCGGAGGCTATCGGATCGCTGACACGTGGCCGGTCATGTGAGGACGCTTCTCGCAGCTTTGAAGGACGTCGACCATGCCTGATGTCATTACTTGCCTTCAATGTCTCGGCGGAGGACATACCGGCCAAGGAGGTGTCTTGGCTTCAAGAAACCGGATGCGGTATAGAGGAGCCGTGTGGCGTGGCCACACTCGATTGTTGCACTTGGTAGTTGAATCCGCCGTCAATACTCGCCGCGGCCTCTCGCAGCAACATATCCCAGGGACAGGTACGTCCACCTGCTTTGACCTGGCTCCCATGAAAGGAGAGTTCACCATGCCACGGGCTGGAATGAGACCGACGACTTCGAGCGCCTCCCTGCGAGAGGGGTCTCTCTTCCGGTCGGGCGTTACCGGACTCCTATTCCTCACTGGATTTCTGTTCCTCGCTGGACGTGCTCTTGGCGCCTCTGGTGCAACGCATCCTGCTGCCGGGGCCGTGATGAACGGCTTCGACGGCGGCATGGTCGTCCATGTTGGATGCGCAGACGGCAGGAATACGCTGAAGCTTGGACAGGCAGGTACATGGGTGGTGCGCGGATTGGATCGTGATCCCGACAAGATTCGGGCAGCCAGAGAACGGATTGTCGACGCCGGTCGATATGGCCCGGTGTCCGTAGCCGTATGGCGCGGCGGCGTTCTACCGTTTGTCGACAATTCGGTCGACGTCATCCTGCTCGACAACGGCGCAGAGGTCGGTCTTGAGGAATGCGTTCGAGCCCTGCGCCCCGGGGGGAAGGTCTGTTTCCAGAAGGGCGGCACATGGCAGCGCTTCATGAAGCAGCACCCGCGGAACACCGATGAGTGGACGCATGCACTCTACGATGCAAGCGGCGGGTCGGTGAGCAAGGATCTTGTGGCCGGCCCTCCCGAGAGGCTGCAGTGGACCGGCGGCCCGTCATGGACACGCCATCATGAAGCGGTCTCCGGTTTTCAGACCATGGTCACGGCTGCGGGGAGAA
>JABMQG010000353.1 GCA_013203365.1 Planctomycetota bacterium
CGATTTATCTACCTCGGTGCCAACGCCCAGAGCAGTTAGAGTGCGCTAGCTGGTCTTGGTCCTAAAGGTGCACTTGGCCCCTGCCTTGCGCAGGGCTTGGCGGATAACTTGGATCTCCTCAGGATCGCAATTGAGCACGAAAGGCTTCTCGCCCGCCCGGCCTATAAACAACTGGTGGAGGTCCTGGGAGTCTTCCTCATGCAGCTCCATCGGCTCGACGAATCGGATCTCTTTCTTTAAGCCGTACTTGTGGAATACCAACCGCCTGTCCGACAGGACAAGCCCGCCTTGGCCGTCCTGGGCTTCAGCGAAGTCGGTATCGCGAACATAGCATACCAGATACTCCCCCATGGCGGGCTTGAACCAATGCTGGATGCGGTTTCTCACCGCTGCTGGTAAATTACCCCATGGGTCGGCGTTTCGCCGCTGAAGTTCCCGGATCAGCAGGGGGTAATCGACGTGGTCTCGCCCGAACCCGCGGGCCAGAAACTCTGCCGCTCGCTTGAGGGAAGCGATGGTCAGTTCGCACTGCTCATCCCCGCCAATGATCGGGTGAACGCGGGCGAACAACGCCTCCGCTGCCGGGCAACAGTGGCAAACGAAATAGGGCATCGGCAAATCGAACGGGGCCGGCATTTTCGGCACATGAGGCAAACTTGCCAGCAATTCATGTCCGCTGAGACGACGAAGACTCTCGGCACGGACGATACGGGCAACGGCAGACTTTGCCGGCGGCGCACTGTCGCGGGAAGTCGACTTGCCTGCCCACAACACCAGGCGTACGTCAAGGCTGTGCGTTACACCGCAGCGGATGCAACATCTCGGCATGGAACTGCGAAATCCCTCATCCTCCAGCAAAGACGGGGCAAACACGAACATGGCCCCTGTCTCATCAATCTTACTCAACCGAAGCGGGAGCCTCTCTTCAGGCTCCGCCACCGAGGCCTCCGGATGGCGTGGTGAAGAAACTTGTTCGTTCGGCGAGTCATCCGCCAACGGCGTGATCCTCGTGCCAGCCGAGCTGGAGACTACCTCATCGGGCAACTCACCGCCGTCAGTGAGCCAGCCCATGATGGAGTCCTCCACGCTAAGAGCCTGGATAACGAATACATTCCCGCACCGCTTGCATCGCGCACGCTTGCCGGCCAATGACTCGGCGACACGAAAACATGCGTGGCACTCCGGACAAGAAAACTCGATGGGCCCCATACCCGATACACCTCCAGCAACAAGTGCTATCCTGCTCCCATACTGCCAGTTACGAGATGTTGCGCCTATGCCGCGATACACAGATGCTTCGACATGAACCCCCGGCCCCATACGGACCGGGCCACCATGAACCTCGCTACCAATCTAATTATACCTGACTGTCGCGACCAACGGGAGACAATTCCCTTCGACAGTGCGTTTGTCGAGCCACCGCTCGCATTAGGGGTCGCCGTAAACCCGGCCGAGCCCGAAGGCCTCCAGCAGTCGGTTCTCTCGGCTTCGCATGCGGCCGGCCTGGGCAGGGGTGTGGTCGTCGTAGCCCATCACGTGCAGCAAACCGTGTGTGATGTAAAGAAACAGTTCCTTTGCCGCCGCGTGCCCGGCAACTCGCCCTTGGCAAATGGCCACGTCCGAACAGACGACGATCTGCGCACAGATCCCGCCGGCCGGGCTCGGCCCCAGATCGAAGCTGAGCACGTCGGTCGGCCCACGGCGGCCAAGATAACGGCCGTTGAGCGAGGCCATCCGTCTGCGGCCGACCACGGCCACGTCAATGCACTCGACCGGGCGGCGCTCCGAGCTGGCGACGAATAGAACCAACCGCCTTATTCGCCCGCTCGGTACCTGAAGCTTGCGCTGGGTGCTGGAGACCAGGATCCGCGGCCGAAAAGGGGAAGGCTTTCGTTTCATGGCCGGCAGTGTCGCTTCGCAGGCCCGCTGCGGTCAAGCGTTTTCGTTTCCGTTTCCGGCCCGGCCGGGTAGAAGAATGCACCTTTCCACTGCCGCCAATACGTCTGCCGGTGCGAGGGTTTCCATGCACGCGATGTGGGGGCATCTCCGCTTGAGGCACGCACGGCATGGCAGGTGGGTTTGCACGATCCCTTCGTTGCGCCGGTAGGGACCCGTGCGGGCCGGGTCGGTCGGACCGACGAGCGTCACCTGTGGCACGCCCAGGGCCGTGGCAATGTTCATAGCGGCCGAGTCGCAGCTGATCAGCCCGCCAGCGGCGGCGATCAAGCCCAGCAGTTGCACCAGGGTCGTCTTCCCGCCAAGGTCGACGACGTTCTCCCCGCCGGCCAGCGGCGAAGTGTGGTGTTGCTCGTCGGCGCCGGCAACCAGGACGACCTTCACGCGTCGGGCCAGCTCGGCAACCACAGACCGCCAATGACGCGTGGGGTAAAGTTTTGTCGCCCACCGTGTGGCTGGTGCAACGACGATGAAGTCTCCGCCCAGCCGGCGGGCGAACCGCTCGGCCCAATGCCGGCCGGCCGGCGGAACGAACAGCCTCAAATCCTCCTGGCGTGCGTCCACGCCCAGGCTGCGGGCAAGGGCGATGTTGCGATCGACGGTGTGGGCGGGCATTTCGGCCCAGCTGAGCGTGTGGTTGTAGAATACCGCTGCGAATTCTCGGCTTGCGGCGAATCCCGCCCGAACCGCAGCACCGGTTGCTGCCGCCAGCAGCCCGCTACGAAACAGCCCCTGCAAGTCGATCACCCAGTCGTAGCCCGCTTTTCTCAACCGACGGCAAAGGCCCGCGAACGCAACGCCCGCCGGCGGGTGATACCACATTTGGCCGTATCGACGGCGGTCAAACTCGACCACGCCGTCCAGGTCCGGGTCCTCGGCTACCAGCTGGGCACAGGTCGTGCCCAGAAGCCAATCGATCCGCACCTGCCCGGCAAAGGTCCGCCGCAGACCTCGCAACACGGGCAACGCGGTCACAACGTCGCCCAAGGCGCTGGGCTTGATGATCAGCACCCGCCGGGGCAGCGCAATGTCAACATGACCAACCATTACGGTACCGAGGGTACCAAACTCACTCGCCGGGAGGGAGAAAAATTGACTTCCCGCCACCAGCTTGATATGCTTACTCTTCTAACCTTGGCCGTCTGTGTTGTGGCCAAGACAGGGGGGCAGGAGCATCTTAAGATGAGCAACGAACTGGTCGGCAAGAAGATTCTACTTGTGGACGATGATGCCGATATCCTCAGCGCCATGCAGACGGCGCTGGTCGACACAGGTGCTACGCTGGAAACGGCCAGTGATGGCGACTCGGCCGTCAGGAAGATCGTCTCAGAAACGCCGGACCTAGTGGTGCTGGACATGATGCTGCCCAAACGCAGCGGGTTTCTGGTGATGGAGCGCCTCAAGCGTCGTAGCGGCTCCACCGATCGGCCCAGGGTAATCATGATCACCGGCAACGAGGGCACCCGGCATCGGGTGTATGCCGAGTCGCTTGGTGTGGATATCTACCTCAAGAAACCGTTTCGGATGGAAAAACTCGTCGAAGGAATCATGAATCTCCTAGGCGCAGTGGCCGAGTAGGCCTCAAGAAGCCGATAACTGACAAGGTGAGAACCAGGATCTGACGCCGGTCAAACTGGCCAAAGGTGAGCCGGAATTATCTGCTTGCATCTTGGCGGGACGACGCTATAGTTACTAAGCACCGAGACAGGAACACGGGAAAATAGAATAGACGAGTGACGGAAGTAAGGATGGGCTCAGCGGAAACGCGCGGCCAGTAACGGGTAGGCGACGAATGATTATTGAGGCTGAAGCCAAGCAGAAGACTGTAAGCGAGCACCAGAGGCACCCCGGCGACACGGGCTCCCCGGAAGTACAGGTAGCCTTGCTAACCCAGCGTATCAATCATCTCACCGGGCATATGAAGACGCACAGTAAGGACTTTGCGTCGCGGCGGGGGCTGTTGAAGATGGTGGGCAGGCGAAATAGTCTTCTAAGGTACCTCGCCCGTTCCGACGAGGCGAAGTATCGCCAGACTATTGAGAACTTGGGTCTGCGAAAGTAGTTGCGCTGCAACACACACCTCGGACTCCTTTTCCTCCGTGTTCCGCTGCTCTCAGCGAGTTACCTCGGTGACTCCTCTGTGGTAACCGGAGTCGATTCGCAAAGGGACGATCGTTTGCCTGAAGGCATTGTATCGTAAGAGACGGAATGGAAATAGATTAGAGGTATATAGAGTAAGTAGATTGCAGTCGCCCAGACAGTTGGGATGTTTTCAACTGCCGTTGGATTGCAGGAAGGTAGGAGAAGAAAAGGCATGGTACACACAGTAGAATTGGAACTTGGCGGCAGGACGTTGAAACTTGAAACCGGCAAGCTAGCACGCCAGGCTGCCGGGGCGGTTATGGTTTATTACGGCGAAACAGTGGTTTTGGCCACTGTGCTCAGTGCGCCGTCGAAGCGGGATGTCGATTTCTTCCCGCTGTATGTGGATTATCGGGAAATGACTTATGCCGCGGGCAAATTCCCAGGCGGGTTCTTCAAACGCGAGGGCCGGCCAACCAGCAAGGAAGTCCTCACCATGAGGCTGATCGATCGGCCTATTCGCCCGATGTTTCCCGACGGGTTCGAGAATGAAGTGCAGATTCAGTGCATCGTGATGAGCTTCGACGGGCAGAACGACCCTGATATCCTCGCCATGATAGGCAGCTCCGCCGCCTTGGCGATCAGCAATGCGCCCTTCGAGAGCCCCATCGCCGGCGTCCGCATTGGCCGGGTGGATGGGCAGCTCGTGGTCAATCCGACCCAGGCCCAGTTGGAACATAGCGATATGGACCTGGTGGTCGCAGGCAACGACGACGGCGTCAATATGCTTGAGCTGGGCGGGCACGAAGTGGACGAGACCATCGTCGCGGAAGGGATCGCCTTGGGAGAAGCGGAGTTGTACCGCATCATCCAGAAAATAAAGGAATTGGTCAAACTAGCAGGCAAGCCCAAGGTCTTCGAGTCAGCAGGTGCCGGCGAACAACTCAAGCAGTTGGTCTGGGATAAGGTTTCCGATCGCGTTCGCAAGACAAAGCAGATTCCCGGCAAGGCCGATCGCAATACAGCCATGGCCAAACTTCGAGACGAACTGATCGCCGAGTTGTGCCCACAAGGCGAGCAGCAGTGTGAATTCACCGCCAAAAACGTCGCAGAGGCATTCAACCGGGCCGAAAAGAAGATACATCGGGAACTTATACTATCCGGCATACGTCCCGACGGCCGGGGGCCGAACGAGATTCGTCCCCTCAGCATCGAGGTTTCGGTCCTTCCGCGTACGCACGGGTCGGCGCTCTTCTCGCGGGGCGAGACGATGACGATGACCACCGCCACGCTGGGTACCGGCAGCGACGAGCAAAGCATCGATGGTCTGGGCGAGGAGTACTCCAAGAAATTCATGCTCCATTACAATTTCCCGCCGTTCAGCGTTGGCGAAATACGCCCCATTCGCGGGCCCGGCCGAAGGGAAATCGGCCACGGCGCCTTGGCCGAGAAAAGCATCGAAGCCGTCCTGCCCTCGTCGGATGATTTCCCATACACCATACGCTTGGTCAGTGAGATACTGGAATCCAACGGCTCCAGCAGCATGGCCACCGTGTGCGGCGGAACGCTGGCCCTGATGGACGCCGGCGTGCCAATTACTCGCCCGGTGGCGGGCATCAGTATCGGCCGGGTCGCCGAGGGCGAACAGGAGGTTCTGTTGACCGACATTATCGGGGAAGAAGACTACCATGGCGACATGGACTTCAAGGTCGCCGGCACGATCAAGGGTATCACGGGCATACAACTCGATATGAAGGCCCGGGCAATCAAGCACGACACGATCGTCAAGACCCTCGCGATGGCACGGGAGGCACGGCTAATTATTCTGGAACACATTACAAAGGTGATCGACAAGCCGCGAGACCACATCAGCGAGCACGCACCGCGACTGCTTAGCCTGAAAATTGATCCGGAAAAAATCGGAAAACTTATCGGGCCGGGTGGAAAGATGATTCGTAGCATAACGGAAGCGACGGGTGTGAAAATCGACGTCGAAGATGATGGCACGGTCTACATCGCTTCGGTGGATGCCGCCGCCGCAGAGCGGGCACGAGCGATGATCGAAGCACTCACCGACGAGGTAAAAGTGGGCAGAATCTACCATGGTAAGGTCGTTTCGGTAAAGGACTTCGGGGCATTTATCGAAATCGCCCCAGGCCAGGACGGGCTTTGCCATATCAGCGAACTGGCCGATAGCTACGTCAAGAACGTCGCGTCCGTCTGCAAGATAGGCGATGAGATGGACGTTAAGGTTATCGCGGTAGACGAGCACGGCAGAGTGAAGCTGTCCCGAAAGGCGGCAATCAAAGAAACGGACCCCAGTAGTTGCTTGGCCGCAGCCAGCGAGCCTATAATAACCGATAGTGTGGCTTATGGGGATCAGTAAAGGGAATGGTCCTCGATAACGATGAAGCTGTCCGTGGGAAACAGCGCGTGAGAGGACTACATGGGGAAGATAGAGAGGAAGGTGCATAAGCCACCTTGCGCGAAGGCAGGGCAGTTGTGAGGGTTGTGGGTTTGCCAACGAGAACCTTCGTACCTTGGGGACGACCGCGTCCCTGGGGGAATTATATTTGGTGCCGTCGAGCACACCGTTAGCTGCAGGCCTGTGTTGGATTTGTCTGTGTGTCGGCAGATGCACCCTTTTTTTCCGGGGTAGCGGGAGGTGGCAGACATGCCAGCGGGTAAGGTTAAGTGGTTTGACTCACGTAAGGGGTATGGGTTCATCATCGGCGACCAGGGCCAGGACGTCTTCGTCCATTATACCAGCATCGCTGGCGAAGGCTTCCGGGCACTGAAAGATGGTGAAACGGTGGACTACGAACTAGTTGAAGGCGAGAAGGGATGTCAGGCACGAAACGTTCAGCGAAAAGTAGGCGTGCCAACGCATACCTCCCGAACATCAGTCTAGCCGTAACATCCCCGACGAGGCCTGGGCTATGAGGGCCTCGCGATGATCGTGTTCTTTGCGGTCGGCGCTTTGGCCAGTGGTCCGTTATGGCTGCTGATCGCCCGGTGGTGGATGCGGCGAACGGTTCACCGCACGCGCCGCATAGCAGCAGCTGCGCGCCAACGTGAACATCTAGTCGAATTGGGGACCCTCACGGGCGGGCTGGCCCACGAAATCAAAAACCCCCTGTCCACCATCAAGATCAACCTGCAGCTGCTCAGCGAGGACCTGGACAACCCAACCGCCGGCGAATCGCAAAAACGGTGGCTGAGGCGACTGGAAGCCGTTAGAGAGGAAGTAACCCGACTGCAGGAGGTGCTGGAAGATTTTCTGCGGTTTGCCGGAAAACATGAACTGGAACCCATCTGCGTGGACCTTCGCAGGATCATCAGCGACCTGACCGACTTCTTCGCCCCACAGGCACAAAGGGCGGGCGTTCGCGTACGCCTGTCGACGCCCAGTCGGCCATTGCCGGTCCGCATAGACGTCGACCTGTTCAAACAGGCTATGCTGAACCTTATGATCAACGCCCAGCAGGCGATGAGTGAAGGCGGGGAATTGATCATCAGGGCCGACCGCGATGCGAGCAAGATCCGTATCGAGGTCATCGACACCGGGCCTGGCATGTTGCCGGATGTGGTTGAAAAGATATTTCACG
>JABMQG010000354.1 GCA_013203365.1 Planctomycetota bacterium
CCATTTGTATGGGATCTGTTAGGTATCACCCGCCGCACGCCGTCGGCAAGGAAACGAACGCCCCAACAGCCGCCCAACTCCAATCGGCAAGCGAAGGCCCACCTGCGGGAAGCCCGCGCCGTGGCGGTTTTTCCTTTGAGTTCCCGGGCAGGTTCGTATTCTCTGTTGTATGATGGCATTATTGAACTAACAGTCACAAAGGAGACCAGTTACATGCCTGTGATAAGAACGAGCGATAAAGCAATGGAATTGGGGAATCGGCCGGCCTGGAGTGCCGTTACCAGTGCCGGGATTTTTCGTGTGGGCTTGGTGGCCGGCCGGTTCGACTGCCATTACCATGACTGCCATGAGTACTGGTTGATCTTTAGGGGCAAGGCAAAGGTAATGTCCGAAGGTAAAATGTACTATGTGAAGCCGGGCGATATTGTATGCACAAAAGCCGGTGACGAACATGACGTGCTGGAGGTGTATGAAGACATGGAAGCATTCTGGTTTGAGGATGTAACCGCCGAAGGCGGACGCATCGGCCATCTGCACTTGGACCAGCAGAAAGCCAAGGGCCACGCGGTTGCCGGCAAGCGCATACCGGAGGATTTCCCACGATGAACGGGCCGTTGACTTACATTCATATCGGGGTTGGTGGGTTCGGCCAATATTGGTGCACGGCAGTGCTTCCGAGGTTGAAGTCGCTCGGTCTGGCAGAGGCGGTGGCTGCCGTGGATATTGATCGTGACGTCCTTCCCAAGGCCAAGGAGCAATTGGGGCTGTCCGAAAATCGGCTGTACACCAGTGCCGAGCAAGCCCTCACCGAGCGGGAGGCGGATTTCGTTACGATCGTCGTCCCGCCGGCCTTTCACGAGGAAATGGTGGACCTGGCGGTGCGCCATGGGTGTCATATCCTGTCGGAAAAGCCCATTGCGGACAGCATGGAAGGCTGTTGCCGGATTTACCGCAAGGTGAAGGATGCGGGCTTGAAGATGGCGGTTACGATGAGCCATCGGTTCGACCAGGACAAGCAGTCGCTGGAACGCCTGATTCATTCGGGCCGATACGGACAGCTGGACTATATCGTGGGGCGCAACACATGGACGTGCCGATGGCGAGGCCAATGGGGACAGTTCAGATATGATATTGCCGATCCGCTGCTCGTGGAGGGCACGGTTCACCATTTTGACATCATGCGGTCTCTGTCCGGCGCGAATGCCAAGTGGGTGCATTGCCTGACGTGGAATCCGGGCTGGAGCGAGTTTCATGGCGACTCGCAGGCCCTTGTGCTCCTGGAAATGACAAACGGCGTGAAGGTGTTCTACGAGGGGGCAAAAGCAAATGCGTCGCAGCTTAACGGCTGGAGCCGGGACTACTGGCGAGCCGAGTGCGAACAAGGAACGCTGATACTCGACAACCGTCAGATGCGACTCGTCCAAGACCTCAAGGGCGAGCGAGTCGAAGAGCCGATCGACCTCGACGAGCGTGAGGTGTGGACGCACGCATGGCTTGCCCAGATGTTCTGCGAATGGCTCGGCGGTGGCGACAGCCCGCCGACTACCATTGACGACAATATACAGTGTTCGGCCTTGCTCTTTGCCGCGATTGAGTCGGCACATACGGGCAAAATGGTGGATGTGGCGGAGTTTTTGCGCAGACACATGGAAGACGGCGGAAGATGAATAACCTGGACCTGTTCGGTAAGACTTTTTCCTGTTCGTGCGGAAGAAGGCACAGTATCGAGCCGCGTAAGGTTTTGTTTACTGCCGACGCCTTGTCGCAGTTGCCGGCGGTCTGCACCGAGCTGGCTGGTGGGGCGAAGTTGGCGGCGGTTATGGACGTTCGGACCCGGCAGGTGGCAGGTGCCAGGGCGGTGGAGGCGCTCACCCGCGGCGGGTGGGAAGTTAAAGAGGTGGTGGTGGCGGACGGGCCTGCGGGTCGGCTGCCTGTCTGCGACGAGACCATGTGCCGGGCCATTGAACAGGCGGCGGGCGGCGGCGTGGGGGCCGTCGTTTCCGTCGGCAGCGGGGTCGTTACCGACCTTGGGAAGTGGATGGCCTTTCGGGCCGACGTGCCGTTTGTGGCGGTGGCTACAGCGGCGAGCATGAACGGGTATGCATCGGCAAACGTCGCGCCGACGATCGCGGGCGTTAAGAGCCTGTTCTCGGCCCGTGCGGCCTCTGCGGTGCTGGCCGAGCCGGACGTTATAGCCGCAGCGCCGAATGAGATGACGGCTGCCGGGCTGGGCGACGTGTTGGCCAAGTCGGTAAGCTCCGCGGATTGGCGGGTGAATCAGATTCTATTCGGCGACTACTACTGCGGCCGTGCGGTCGCGTTGATCGATGAGTTGGAGCCGATGTACCTTCGCCGGCCTGAGGACCTTCGCGAACGAAAGCCCCAGGCGGTAGAGGCGCTGTTCCACGCCTTGATTCTTACCGGCGTGGCGATGACCATGGCGGGGAACTCTACGCCGGCCTCAGGCGGCGAACACCTCATTTCGCATTCGCTGGACATGATGTCGGCTTTGGACGGGGTTTCGCACGATCTTCACG
The DNA here is from genome assembly GCA_013203365.1 of Planctomycetota bacterium. Classification (GTDB taxonomy): domain Bacteria; phylum Planctomycetota; class Phycisphaerae; order SM23-33; family FEN-1343; genus JABMQG01. The sequence continues at coordinate 2,538 of JABMQG010000354.1, forward strand.
GTCGGCAGGTGGGAGTGGGCACTATCTTGGCCGGCGAACTGTATCGTCGGGTGCTGGCGGTCGAGTCTCCGGTTTTGTCGGAGCCGGCCGAAGGTATTGATCGGCCATTTTGGGGTTCGCTGGCGGATGTTGTTGCGGGGCAATACGCCGGCAAGATCGAGCGATTGCGGATCGCCAAGGCCGCGCTGTCTGGCGGCGGAACCTGGGACCGCCTTCGGCAGGAGGTTCAGCCGATGCTGCGGGGGCCGGAGCGGATACGAGATTGCCTCACACGCGGTGGTGCGGCCCACCTGGCCGAGCATATTGGCTGCACTCGGCGTAGGCTGCTTGGGGCCTTCATTCACGCCCATGAGATTCGGCCAAGATTTACGGTGATCGATCTGGCCCGCCTGGTTGGCGTGCTGCCGGCCGCCGCCGAGGAGATCGTGGAACAGTGGGCGTAAGATGTCAACAGGAACCAACACTACCGCCCGATTGGAACGAGCGAGATCAGCGGCTCGTGTTATCTAGAAATGAGGCAGCGGACTATGGACTATTTCTTGACCGGTTTGCAGGTGCAACCCGAGGCCGCCTTGCCACAGCCGCTACAGACCTTGTCCTTGATCTCCCGACCGCACTTCTTGCACGGCGAACACCCGCATGTCTGGCACATGGTAGTCTCCCTTGTGAAACTTGTGAAAAAGGTTCACTACGATGGATAATTATATACCCTCATTGGACCTGGAAACTCATATGACCGCATATTTTTTGCCGGCCTGGCAATCGCAGGCGTGATTTCGCAGCCCAGCCGCACAGGTGTATTTGCAGACGTTCCAATTTGGGTGGTTGACAAATTAGCGCAGGAAGCTTCTTATATGCAGTCCTGTCGGCCCGGCCGGTCAGGGATTGGGAGTGTGCCCGAGTGGACAAAGGGATCAGACTGTAAATCTGACGGC
>JABMQG010000355.1 GCA_013203365.1 Planctomycetota bacterium
AGGCTCCTCATGTGCAGGATCGACATCGCGAACATACTTTCGGAACTATACGAATCGGTGGGGGAAATCAATAAGGCCAGACGTTGGGAGACAGCCAGGCAAGAGTTGAGAGAGCTCATAAACGATGTTGGTATGAAATGGTCGGTATGATGTGCAGTGGATGTATTCGATGGTTTGCCCCGGCCGGGGGCGGATTGGCTCGAAGCGGCATCATGGCTGATTGTGATTGGCTAGAGCGTCACGGCGTGGACCCACAGCACTTCGGCGCCGTCCGGTCTACGGACCACGTGGTTGGGCCTGTTGAGACCGAGTTCTCCGGGCCGGACTATGAAGATGACCCGGTCGGGCCGGGCGTTTTCCCTCAGGTTATTGAGGGCCTGGACGAACGAATCGCCGTACATGAAGTGCATCTTCCCGTAGCGGGTGTATATGTCCCATTCTCCCGGCGTGGTGTATTCCCTCACGTCGCTCAGCCAGCGGCTGGGATCGTATTCCAGGGCGATGGTCGTTATGATGTAAGGCTGATTCATTCCCTTTGTGGTGCAGAAGACGGCGTCGGCTTCGTCGAACCGTGGTTTCAGCCATCGGCAGGCCTCAAGCAGATCGACGTGGTATGCATGATAGATATCCGGCCGGCGATTGAACTGGCCGAAAAAGTTGTGAAGATATCGTACGTTAAGCACCACCGCGGCGATGATGAGCCCAACCGAGATCAATATGGTTGCCGGTCGCGTGCGTTTCCACAGCCATTTGCCGGTGACGGCGGCGCCGAGTGCCGCCAGGATAATCAGCCCGCACATGCCGGGAAGGCTTCTCAACGCGTGAGCGCTCGGGTGCTTGCTGAGCACGTCCGCGGCCGGATATGTGAGTATCCACGCCAGCAGGATTCTTGCCGCGTTTGATCCCCTGAGCCGTCGCAGCAGGACAATCGCGCCTAGCACCATCAACGGCAGCACGTACCAGTGGAATTGACCGATCCCAGGCGGCGACTGGATGAAGTAGCTATCGCCGTTGACGAACAGAAAGTCCGGCAAGAAGTGCCGGACATATCGGCCGATTATCTTTCCCGCCACCGCGGCGGCTGATTCGCCCTGCTTCCAGATGAACGTTGACTGGCCGCGCATTACCATTTTGGAGTCGGTTAGATGCTTCCACGCGAGCGGGCCGAAGGTTACCGCAAGTGCGGCGAGCATGACACAGATGGCAACGGCCCCGCGGCGGGTCTTGATCGACTGGAACCAACTTCGCCAGGTCAACAGGATGGCGGTCAGGAAAAACGTCGGCAGGAACAATTTGATGGCCGCATAGCCATAGCAGCTGATGCCCAGCATTGCGCCGGCGGCGGCTGCCAGGAGGATGCGCGGACGGCGTTTTTCGTCGCCATTGAATGGCAGGTTGGCCCATAGGAATAAGGCCAGCGTCAACATAATCAACAGTGGACACAGTGGGGCTTCGTGTCCCCAGCGACTCTGCTGGAGATGCCAGGGGTTAACCGCCAACAAGGCGGCGGCTATCAGACCAACTCGTTGGTCGAAAAGCCGGGCGGCAACCAGATAGATCAGCAATACGGTTAAGATTCCACCAATCGCCGCAGGCAGCCTGGTTGTAACGGTGTTGATTCCGCCGATGGCTTGGAAAGGAATCGCAGCATAGACGGAGATCATGTCGTGGCTTACTGAAAGTGCCCGGCAATAGAATATAGGCCAGGGGACGCCAAGTTGGTCCTTGCCGGTCTGGTAAAGGCAGTAAGCGTTCCAAGCTATCACCGCCTCATCCTGGTTCAATCCCGGCGGCAACTGCCCGAGATTGACCAGCCTGAGCGAAGCCGACAACAGGATGATCGGCAACAACACCTTCCAACTGGCGCGACGAACGGAACCGTCATGCAACCGGTTGTTTTGTTTGGTCAATTTGTCAGGCATCACGAAACCCATTGCAGCAACTTGATTATCCCCATCTTCGCCGGTTGCCTGTGTGCGGAAACGTCGGTCCTGGAACGAATCTCTTCGAGGTTGTCCTGGTAGTATTTGTACGCCCGGTATAGCATCTGGCCGTTTGTCAAGGTTGGCCGCCAGCCGAGTTGCCCCTTGATCTTAGCGGTGTCAAAGAGGAAGTTCTCGGAGATCATCTTGTAATGATACGGACCGAGCGGCGAGATCCGCAAAACGTGTGCGAGCCTCATAAGCGCAAGTGTGGGCGCCTTCGGCAGCGAGGCCACCTTAGAGGCCGTCTGGGCCTTGCGAACGACGTATTCGAACACCTCCCGAAGCGTCTGGACATTGTCGGACCCGACGTTGAAGATGCCACTGACTTTTTTTTCCATCGCCTTGACGCAAGCGTCGGCCAGGTCTGGTGCGTAGATAAACTGGTACCTGTTGGCCCCTCGGCCTACGACCCACACCGTTCGGCCTTCTCGAATGAACTCGAACAGAATCGCCAACAGGCCCAGGCGTCCGCAGTCGATAATCGTCGGCGTTCGAAGTATGACGCAGTCGAAGGAGTCGGCGTTTTCGAGGAGTATTCTTTCGCCCTCTTGCTTGGATTTTCCGTATAGCTCGGCCGGATCGGGAACGTCCTGTTCCGTCACAGGTCTGTGAAAATCCCTCGCCCAAAGGCAGTTCGATGAAATGAACACCAGCTTGGGGACCTTCCGCCGCTTCACAAGCCGAGCGACGTTCGCGGTGCCATCGACGTTCGATTCCCACAACATACGCTTGTCCTTAGCGGCATGGGCCAGCATTGCCGCACAATGGAAAACCGCGTCGAACTTGTGCTGCGAGAAAATTCTCTCGAGCATCGGAACATCCCTGATGTCACCCTGCACAGACCTTAAGTTCGGGTGTGAGCGTGCATCCGTCATCAGATCGACACTCACACATCGATGCCCGTCCCCGAGCAGCCGATCCCTCAGCAAGGAGCCGAAGAACCCTGCCCCGCCCGTGATGAGAACCTTTGCCATGGCGTGGTTTCCTTTCTATGTTCGTGCGGTTGTGGTGGTTGCTTCTCTTCGTGATATTCCTGCTCGACGTTGACCGACCAAGGGTCGATGTTCTCTCCGCCCATTGCGCGAACGGCGTAGTAAGCGGTGAGTATGGAATGGTCCATATTGTTGTACCTGAACTGCCCGTATCGACCGATGGGATACAGGTTGGTGATAGTTGCCAGGTATTGCCTGATGGTTGCCACTCGCATGGCGTAGTCTTCGTCATAGACTGGATAGGCCTTGGCGTAGCGAACGCAGAAGCTGTCGAAGACCGCCTTAGGATCGACTATTCCTATCCGCATCAGATCTTGGGTTGCGATTTCCGCTAATTTATTGTCTGCCGTCAGCCACAGCTCGTCTGCCTCATTGCAGAAGTACTCCAGGCCGATAATTGACTGGCTCTCCGAAGGGACCATCATGGGGCTCCAGTTGCTGTAGAACTGGATTCTGGCGGCACGCACGTTGGGGTCGTGGACGTACATCCACGTATCCTGGACGGACTGTGGTTGATTCAGCAGCAGATTGACAGTCAGAAGTGAACGGTAGTGCAGGCCCCTGGCCGCCTGGATCACCTCAGGACCGGGGGCGGGTCTGAGAGCCAGCACCAGCTCGTCCAACGGCATGGAAGAAAAACACGCCTTACCGACCGCAGCGCGCGATCGGCCGTTGGCATTCGCAATGGCGATCGCTCGGACCTTACCTTTACGGTGCTCGACGGTCTGCACTGCCGAACCGGTGCGGATACTGGCCCCGCTTTCCTTTACGAGACGGGCCATCGCTTCGTACATCTGGCCAGGGCCTAGCGCGGGATAGTTGAACTGCTCGACGAGAGAGGCAACGGATTTTTTTCCGCCGACGCCGACCGCGCGGAGGACGGCCTTCATAAGCGAGAGGTTCCTGATTCGTTGGGCCGCCCAGTTGGCGGAAAGGCTTTGGCAGGAGATGCCCCATACCTTTTC
>JABMQG010000356.1 GCA_013203365.1 Planctomycetota bacterium
ACGCTGTACGCCGCACTCTACATGGTAGAAATCACCCGAATGCTGCTGGGCGAGTGCGACCCGAACCCGAGGGTGTTCGATTTGCTCTCGGCTGCACTTGGCAGGCTCGACCGCGACGACGCGCCCATGCAGGCTGTGATTGCGTTTTTCCAATGGCGACTGCTGCACCACATAGGTCTGGCAGGGGAGATGGACCATTGTGTCAGCTGCGGCCGGGCCATGACCGAGCTGCGCTCGGCAGACATCCGACGGGGCGTTTACTTCACCAGTGGCCAAGGTGGTTTGCTGTGCCGAAACTGCCAAAGCGCCAGAACTGAGAAACGACACGCAGGACCAAACGTCTTGGCTGGGCTCATGGCACTGCGCGCCCTGGACCGTCGTCAGAAGGCCACGCTCTCAGAACATCAAGCCGCCGCTGTCAACGATCTCCTGGCATACCATGTCATCTACCAGCTCGGAAAAACCCCCAAGATGCTCCGCCACATCCGCCAGACGTAGCAGCTGGTCCAGTTTCGCCGCAACTCAGGCCGGAGGACATGCCGGGTTGCGCGACGAAACAGTCGAACTCATACCGCCTCGGCTCCAACAGAGCCGAGGAAAGTAGCAACGGTTGAATCGCTGCCCGCCGACAGGCGGTTGAATCGCTACCCGCCGCCAGGCGGGCTTTGCGGAAGGCGTGGGAAGTTTATCCTCTTATCGCCCCGGCGGGTCGGCCTCTCTATCGCCCCGACGGGGCGAAGGACTGTAGCCACGTGTGGAGCGGCTCAGCCGCGCAGCGGCCAGACGCGCAACTCGTGGATAGAGTTCCTCTTGATAATCTCGCCCCGGCGGGGCGAAGGGCTGTAGCCACGAGTGTAGCTACGCACGCCGCCATGCGGGCGTAGCGGAACTCGTGGATAGAGTTCCTCTTGATAATCCTGCCCCGGCGGGGCAGTGGAGACGCCGGAATGCGCGACAAATCAGTCGAACACATACCGCTCGTCGCTCTCGACGCCGTGGTGGTTCGCGTACGCCAACAACGTCCTCATTCTCTATGCGCCGCCCGAACCGTCATTGCCGGCGGCGTGAGGGTTTTTTCTACAGAACATTCCTGACCCCTCATTCTCCCGAACAGTCGGCCTACTACCTCTTGATCATAGCCAGGAAATCAAGCAAGGAGAATTTGGCGGCTATAAAGGCCCCTAGAAGAGCGAGGATGATCGAGAGGGCGTTGCCTATCAGGAATATGTTAAAGGTCTTGCTGTCATCACGCCACACTTTCCGGAAGTGTCAACTTTAGAGTTGTCTTCAGAGTTTCTCAAACTGAGGGATTTTTTTCGAGGCAGCAAAAGGGGAGTTTAAGGAGGGCCAGGAACCCTTTCCCGGCCCTATTTATCATCGTCTTCCGCCGTATCAAATAATCACTTGGCCGACGGCCATGCGTAGACGCTTGCCGCCACGCGTCGGTAGTTTTCGTCCAGGTCCGGCTGCAACAGCACGATTGCGGCCAGCCGGCGGGCCGTGCCGGTTACTTCGCGGGCTTCGTCGGCCGACAGCGCCCGGCCAAGTAGTTTATGCTCGCGGTAGGAAAGCCACTTCTTGATGACCTGATAGCCGCCGATGAAGTATTCCCACACGTTGGCCGGCACGTTCCGCCAGTAGGCTTTGTCATTCAAGTACACGTCCCGCGTGTCGCTTCCAAGAAGGGCAAGGGCCTGTTTGGGCGAAAGCCCCCGTACCTTGGCTGCGTCGGCTATCGCGTCCAATTCGGCCATGTTGTACGGGCGCTGGACGATCCGCCCTTTGCCCGGCATGGTCACGCCGCCCTTGCCCGCGTGCCCCCAGCCGGCGGTGACGGACAAGTCTCCGGCGTCGGGGTTCAGCGCCCCGCCGCCCACCTTCGCCAGCGCGCCGATAGCTTGGAAGATCGGTTCAACCTGCCCGGCCGTTACGCCGGACGCTTCGGCTTCCGTATCCAGCAGCGCCGCCACCTGTCGCCCCAGTGCGACCGATGCTTCCAGGGCCTTTCGGCTGCCGGGCAGCGGGATACGCGGCCAGTCGCGCCGGATACCG
>JABMQG010000357.1 GCA_013203365.1 Planctomycetota bacterium
GATAAAAGCCCTGCCGGCAACGCCCGAGATTCAACTGGTACAGACCAATGCGGCCGTCAACATGATCAATTATTACGGCGACGCCAAGAACCTTGATGCGGCGCGTGATTTGTACGATCAGATAAAGGCTTTGCCGCCAACGCCAGTGATTCAACAGCTGCAGGCCAGGGCTTTGCTCGTGCTATGCTCTTCATTGAAAAAAGCGGATAGTCAAATATCGGCGGAATTGCTGGCGGATGCAAGGCGCATGCTGAGTGTTCTACCAACCGATTCGCTGGAGCGAGAATTGCTTGTGCAGTTGCTCGAAATTCATGAATCGAGTTGACGCAGGTGCTGGATTCCCTGCGAAAGAATACTTATCTCTTGAGACAAGTTGGGTATTCGTGAGGATGCGGTGCACGAGTTGACTGGGTAACGCGTAAACGGGATTTAGCCCCTATGTTTGTTGGGTGGGGCGGGCCTTCGTTGCGAAGTGGGAGTCCCTGATGAGCCGATCACTGCAACCGTAAAAGCCTGCCTCAAAACCGAAGCAGAAGAGAGTTAAGTAAGATGTCGCCGGAACTGCGGAACTGCGCCGTCGCGCATTCCGGCGCCTCCTCCGCTCCTCTGGAGCGGGATTATCAAGAGGAACTTTTTATCCACGGGTTCCGCGAAGCCCGCCTGTCGGCGGGCATCACTTCACCCGCGGCTACAATCCTTCGCCCCGTCGTGGCGAGATAAGAGGATAAACTTCCCATGGGTTACGCTGAGCCTGCCTGTCGGCGGGCAGCGATTCACCCGTTGCTACAATTCTTCGGCTCCGTTGGAGCCGAAGAAGGCAAACCTCGCCGGCGCGCCTGATACTCATTGTGCTTGTTGGGGTTTTCTATGGAGCAGTACTGACCCCTTTACTATTTTTGATCGTGCGGAAGGGTTGGTTTTGGTTTTGGTTGTGGGTTTGGCTTTCAAATGCAGATATTACGGCTGTGCGAGGGTAGCCCGGAACGGCTGTTCCCACTGTCGGGCCCATGGCCGGAGACGCCGACCGAGATAGTTTGTTTTCTCGGCCACCGGCCTAGTCAGGACGAGTTGAAGGCAGTGCTCGTACTCATCCTCGACGCCGGCGTGTTGCCCGAACGGCTTGACGGCGGCGAGCCGCCGTAGGTCCCATGGGCCAACGGCAACGTAGCGTCGTAAACCGCATGGAGCTCTTCATAACCCCTGACAGAATGCCCCTGCCGCCGGCTTGCTTTCGGGTCATCTGGCGTAGTCAGGGGACATCGGCAGGGTTGCCTGCTTCGCCCCCCTTGCCAGATGACCCGACGCGGCGTCTTGGCCCGACGCCTCGTTGCCGTTAGGGACTCTTAGGTAAACAACGCAATTGACTCTCAAAAGTCGTGCCATATAATCGCGTTGCGTGAGTTGACGGACCAACTGGCTGAGATGCCTGCGGGTTGGACCATTTACCAATTGCGGCGAAGCGCGAGGTAGGCGGCGAAACAGATGATTTGCATTCGCAAAAAGCTCTTGGCGGCGGGGTGCGCTTTCTTTGCCGTTCTGCTGGCGTGGGCTGGGCCAGTCAGGGCCGATCCGGGGGTGGGCGATGAGTACCTGCCTGAGGATGTCCGGATCTCCGGGCGTGAGATGCACTCGTTCAGCGTTGATGGCCGGCCGGTTTCGGTGGTGCTTGGTGATTTTTCCATGACGGTCGCCCAACGGCGGATCAGCGGGCGCGATGCGGTGATCTGGATAACTCAGCAGGACCTGCCCGGGCGAACGCTACGGGAGATTGTCGTATACGTCGAGGGCAAGGCCCAGGTAATCGAGCCGGCCGGCACTATCACGCGTGATAAGGCGATCCTGGTCACGGTCCGTCACAGCGGCTCGCTTTGGGCCGGCGTAGGCGCCAGGTTCGAGCGGTCGCAAGAGGACCTGCCTGTGTACAAACGCGGGCTGGCCATGCGAGAGTCGGTTGCCAAGGCCCCTGAGCAAGTTGACGAGCCGGTGCAGGTGGTCGTCGCGCCGGGCGCGCCGGGCGTTGCCGCAGCCACGGCCCCAGGCGGCGCCGAGCCGACCGGGCCGGGCGAGGCGGTCCCCGCGCCGCCGGCAGGGCC
>JABMQG010000358.1 GCA_013203365.1 Planctomycetota bacterium
ATGGCAAGTCGACGATTGTTTTCCACTGGCCAGTCTTCTGTTACTCCCCTGATCGTTATTGCTGTTGCAGCACTTACGCTGTCCCTTGCCGGTCGACCGGCGGCGGCGCTGGACATGAAGCCGGCGCAGCTTATTCAGGCAAGCGGCGTCAACATCGACGTGGGGAACTATTCCGTGCCGTCATTTGTCGACTGGAACGAAGACGGCCTCCGTGATCTGGTTGTCGGCGAGCAGGACGTCTCCGGCAACGGCAAGGTTCGCGTGTACCTGAACACCGGCACCGCCGGCGCACCGGCGTTTTTGTGGTCTACATACGTCCAGGCGGGCGGTGCCGACCTCCAGGTGCCCGGCAGCGGGTGCCTCGGTGCGTTCCCACGTGTGGTAGATTGGGACTGCGACGGCAAGAAGGACTTGCTCATCGGGCAATCGGACGGGATGGTGAAATTCTACGCCAATACCGCCAGTAACGAGGCCCCGGCATTCGAAGCGGGGGCTTTCCTTCAGGTCGGTGATACCAAGTACAACATTGACGTAGGCAGTCGCGCCACTATCGCCCTTAGCGACTGGAATAACGACGGGGTACGAGATCTGCTGCTGGGCGAGCTAAACGGCAAGGTCCTTCTTTACGTCAACGAAGGGACCAACGCACAGCCGGACTTTATTGTCGGAATACCACTCATTAATGGTGGCAACAATCTGGTTGTCCCGAGTGGGCGGTCCAGTCCCGCAGTCTTCGACATGGACGGTGACGGGAAGAAAGACCTGCTTACAGGCAATACCGATGGGCAACTGCTGCTGTACAGCAACCAAGGAACCGACTCGGCACCCGTTTTTTCCGGCTATAGCTACGTCACGGCCGACGGGGTATCCATAGACCTGATCGGCTCGCGAAGCCGGCCTTTCATCACCGATTGGACGGGGGATGGAATAGTCGACGCGCTGCTCGGAGCCTCCGACGGTATGGTCTATCTGTACGAGGGCATACCGGAACCGACTTCACTGGCCTTGCTGGCCGGCTGTGGCGTGGCGCTGCTGCGCCGCCGCCGTCTATAGCCCAGAGATTGGGACAACCCAAACAGCTTATGGCCTGCAGTGGTGCAGCCAGGAGACTCTGCAACGTCGCAACGGGCCTGAGGGGTGCTTTGCTTTGGGCTTGCGGCCGCAGCCGGTCAACGGATTACGGCGCTGTGGTTCAGCACGCCCGGTCCGGAGATCTGACGCAGCCCGGTGCGGAGCGTCTGGCCACGAAGCTCGGCCCAATTATCGAAACTAAATGTCCTTTCGGCCCTGGCGCCGGGCGGCAGGGCATACAGCGGGCTGCTCTGGCGGGCCCGACCGGGGACCTGGGCAAAGCACGTGTAACTTATGGGCTTGTCGCCTCGATTAACGATGCTCTGAACCACTTCCAACCCACCGTCGGCCCCGGGGAATTGAAGGACGTCGAAGGCGACGTCCTTCAGCGACAGGTAGAAAAAGGCCGGCGCCTGAATCGTGCGCCTTTTCGGGGCCTCGATTTCAATGGCGGTGTCCATCCGTTTCAGCCCTGCCGTCTCACCGTAAGGGAAGCGGACAGTCAGCTGCTCGGTCCAGGTCTCGCCCGGTTTCAGGTTGAACCGCGCCAGACGGGGGCGAACGCTCCAGCCCTGCGCGGCAGCGAAGCTTACCGTGCCGGCTACCGGCTTGGAGCAGGGATTTGTGAACCGCACCTGCACCGTGTGATCCTGGAAGACGCTCTCCAGCACATCCGGAACGAATCTCAGGAACGCACGCAAGGCCAAGGAGTCGCCGTCGCAGCCGGCGACGATTATCGGCAGCGCTGTTACCGATAACACGGCCCGATCGCCACAGCGTCGCAGCTGCTGCCTCCGGCCCCACAGGTCTACTACATAGGCGTCGGAGGGTAAGTCAATCTCAGTTTCGGCTCGCTCGTTGTTGTCGCCGCGGCCATAGACGAGCATTCGGCCTTCTCCGTCGGCGGTTCGGAAGATAACGGCCACGGCCGAGTCGTTAAGCCGGGCAACACCCAGGCACTCCGCCTCGCCGAGATACGCCGCTAGCGTACGGGCCACGATGAAGGTCTCGGTCGGCTCGATCGTGTCGAATGGCCCGCCGTGCCAGGGTGGGTCGATGTAGATTCGATCGGCACCGGCGGCTCGTGTATAGGCGTACCGCAATGCCAGGTCGCCCAGCAGCCCCAGACGCTCGACCGGCTCCGGCTGGGATTGCAGATGCACGTGGTCCACTAGGCTGGGGAAATCGGCCAACTGCTCGGGTATCTGCTCCGGCATTGTTGTGGGGGGAATCAGCAGGCTCAGCTTACCGGGAACCGGCAAATCGTATTCGACGTTGGCATTCCAACCCAGCAGAACGTCCGGCTTGTCCAGAAGCTTCTTCGCCCACTGCCTGGCCATCTGATAGGCCGGCGGCAGTTTTGGTTGCCAAACAG
>JABMQG010000359.1 GCA_013203365.1 Planctomycetota bacterium
CCATTTGTATGGGATCTGTTAGGTATCACCCGCCGCAAGGCGCCGCGTCGGGTCATCTGGCTGGGTCAGATAGCTGGATTGCCCCGCCACCTGCCAACCCTGAGGTGTTTGTTATTGCAGGTCGAACAGTTCGTTGGAATCCGGGCCGAACCATCCCAGGCCAATTTCCCTGGCCTGCTCTGCGGTGATCCTGCCGTGGGTCTGGTAACTGGCGCTGAAGCTCATCTGCTGCCCGTCGACGTGCCCGTCGGCCCAGGCAACGTTGCAGGCCAGACGGTGGCGAAAGTGGATGGTGGGATTGGGCCGACGGCTTGTCACCTTGCCGGCAAAAAGCCAATACGGCGGCTGGCAAAACGAATCCTCGATCAGGCCCGCCGAATCCATGTACGCCGTGTCGGTGAACATGACGGTCTCGGTCGGACTGAGGATGTCGCTGATGTTGGCACTGTGGCGGTTGGCATCGGTTTCCGCGTGGGAATCGTAATCGTACAAGTCGAAGCGGGCGCCTATGTAAGTCGCATTGTACCCGTAGCCACCGCTGCCGGCCTCGAACGCAGCGGCGCCGATGTCGCCTTTTTTCAGATAGTCGAAAAACGACGGGCATTGCCTGACGGCCCCGTCGGCCCCGAGGTAATCCCGCAACGGGCTCAGGGCGGAATCGAACGTACTTTCGCCCGGCCGCCGCTGGCCGTGCCATCGCTTGGTGTTCAGATACGACATATCCTCGGCCGCCAGTACGAAGGCACCGTCGTTCTCGGTCGCGTAGCCGATGTTGGCAATCGTCAACTGCCTGATGTTGGAAGCGCAGACGGCCTTTTGTGCCATGTGCTTTGCAGCCGACAGACTCGGCAGCAGGATGCTGGCAAGCAGTGCGACGATCGCCACGACGACCAGCAGTTCAATCAGTGTAAAGGCCGAATTGTGCCCCCTTTTCAGACCCTCTGTTCGGCCCCGGCGTTTGGCTGTTTTCCACAGTATCGCCGATGCGCCGACGGCAATCAGGGCCGTCGTTGTCGGTTCCGGCACGGGCGGAGATTGGGCCGAAATGCCGAAGTTAGGCTGGAAGAGCGACCAGTCGAAGATGTCAACGTCTCCGTCGGCGTTGAAATCGCCGTCGGCCCAGGTCATGCCGGTCAAGGTGCCGAAATTAGGCTGAAAGATCGCCCAGTCGAAGATGTTGACACACCCGTCGAAATTGACGTCGCCGGCCGGGGCGGTATGGAGTATGCCGACGGCGTCGAGGTCGAATCCGCCGGAGCCCACGGTCGGCCAGGCGTCGTAGATTTCGCCTTCTGCCGAATCGAGGAAGTCGCCGCTGCCGGGGATGTCCACCATGCGAATGTAGTTGATGTTGAAGAGGTTCACTGTCCCGTCTGCGACCATCGGGTCGTCGCCCAGATCGCTCAGGTCGAACGGTGTGCCCCAGCACATGCCGTGTGCGTTGCCGTGCTTGCCTGCCAGGTTGTACACGTCGGTGGCGTCGATCGTAAGTTGATCGTAGTAGCCACCTGCCGGCTGGTCGGTCAGGGAGATGGCGTGGAAGCGTGCGAAGTTTATTCCGTCGGTGGAGACCTCCACATAGGCCAATTCAGCGAAGAAGCTATCCGACCCCAAGCGGACGAACCCGTTTTCAAAGACGGCCAGGTCGGCCCCCGCGGCGTTCCAGATCGGCCTGTCGAACGTCAGCGTGATCTGGCCCGGGTGCGCGATGTCCGGGTCGAACGGGTCCGCCAGATGCTGGGCGATCTGGTCCGCATCCAGATCGCCCAGGCTCACTACATCAAACTCATCGCCCGTGGCCGGCCCCAAGGCCAGCTCCGGGTGGGTGTATCTCGTGGCGACTTCGCCCGCCGGCATGTAGCCGATCGCACCGGTCGCCCAGCCTACGAAGGCCGGATTGACCGTGTTGTTCGGATGCGGATACAGCAACGGCACGTCGGCGAGGCCCTCGCCGTCCGGGCCTATCCAGCCGGGGACGCCGGCGTCGTAGGGATTGTCCGGATCGGCCAGCGGCCCGGCATAAGGCCCGGCCCACACCGGATTCAGTGTCGCCAGCAGGACCATTGCAATCCAAACCGTTTTCTTCATGGTTCACCTTATACGGTTATGCCGGCTGCGACATCGCCTTCGGCAAACGCGCCTTCCGTCACGGCCGCCTGCGGCGCAGCAAGGCGATTGCCCCCGCTGCCAACATGCCAAGCGTTGCCGGCTCAGGTATGGCGGAGACGGTGTAGATCCCGTCCGGGTCGTTCACGTAAAGGGCGCCCTGGCTCAACCGAACCGCATACATGCGATTATCGGACGTTGCCATGAGCGTCATGCCTTCGCAGGCCCCGCCGGCATCGACGTCGAATCGCATCAGTTGCGACGGGTGGGCGAACGACGTCAACGTCGCCACCAGGGCCCCGGAGGAATCGAACGCCATTCCCGTCGCACCATCCAGGCCCGTGCCGCTGAAATCGGCCCACGCGTGGGCGGCGGGGTCGGCCAGCAAGCTCACCCCGCCGACAGCCTCGGCGACTTCACCGGCGGTGTATTTCAGTATGCGTCCCGCGGCGTAGCCCGAGGCGAAATAGAGATTGCCGACTGCGTCGAAGGCTATCGGGCCGCTAGGGTCGCCCACCGCGCCGATGTCTTGCGGGGCAGAAATTGTGCCGGTGAGCTGGTCCACCGCTGCGTAATAGACGTGAGACTCCCAGTTATCGTCGGCACCGCTGATGAATACCCCGTCGTCGTGGAAGAAGAATCCCCACATGTTTGTATGCTGAAGCGCGTTTTCAGCCCCCCCGCCGGCAGAGGTGTCATAACGGTAGACGTTGTAGTACATGTCCTCGTTGAAGTACACGTATTGGCCGTTGGCCGTCAGCCACGACCCGGCGTAGACGTCGCCGTTGCTGAAGATGTTGGTCGACGCGGCACCATCGTATCGCCAGACGTTCATCTTCGGCCCCCAGTCGGCCGAGCCGGTGCTGAAGTACAAGTTGCCGTCGGAACCCCAATCGAAGCTTACCATTGGGTCAGTCTGGACCGAAGGGGTCTGAAAATAGGCCGCACTTTGGTGGCCGACGGCTGCGAACACCGCCGCTTCCGCACCGGCGCAGATCAACATTATGGCTGCAAACACCAAGCACTTACTCATCGTTCTTACTCCGTTTCTTGCTTCGACGGTCTCTTGCCGCCGCATTCCGTTCCGGCCGGCGCCGAGTGTGAGCCGATCGCCGGGGTTTGTCTGGTCACATTTCGTTAACACCGGAGGGCATCACTAATCACAAGGCCACATTCAGTTCCTCTCCTCTATGCGCCGGTCAACGAAAACGTCACAGCCCAAGCGCAAGGCCATGGCGCCGGCAACCTGTGGGAGATTCTGGGAAACCGCACGAAATCGCGATGACATTTGCCGCGAATAGCGCACGGCCCAAAAACGGAATCGGCCCCGGAACCTTCACGGCCCGGGGCCCGAGAAGCGGCCCGCGGTGATCGATGCCTCGGCTCCCGTAGGAGACCGCGAAGGTCCGACCAGGTTGGTCGCAGGCAGGTCTTCTGGCTCCCGGGTCTTTCTTCCGCCGCGCCTTCCCACCAGGGCTACACACCCTAGCAGTGGCTTCATTGCGGCGGTCGTCGCCGGTTACAGCGGCGCGTCCGCGGCCGATTTTCACGGCCTTCCCTTATTGGCCCTCGCGGGCACCTGCAACGTCGTGGAGGCTATGCCGCCACAGATGGATTGTCAAGCGGGAAAAAAACATTATCTACACTTGGCGATTGCAAAAAAAGAAGCAAAAAGCAAAAAATTGTGCCACGTTCGCAACGTTGGGCAAGATCATTGGGAAGTGGAGGCGCAAGCGACAGGGGCGAGCCTTCAGACTAGCTGCTCGCCCCTGGTCACTTTCATGCTCAACAAGACCGGCCCTCCGCTTGTTCATCGTGCAAGGCCGACCTGGCCTTCGAGGCGGGGCTCGCTTCCTGTTGAGCAGCCACTGGCAATATAAGAAGGCAATGGCCGGGTGCTACTAGACGTGCCAGACTTTTTTTACCGGCGTTGATTGCAGATATGCACGCAGGCCGGCCGTCTCAAACAGCCACCACTTTCGTAACTTCCGGAACTTTCTCTATCAGATTCCGCTCTACACCCATCTTCAGCGTCATCGCCGCGCCCGGACATCCGCGGCAGGCGCCTTGAAAACGGATACTCACGACGCCTGTTTCTTCGTCCACGCCCACCAGCTCGATATCGCCGCCATCTGACTGAACCAAACTCCTCAATTGCTCAATATGCTCGGCCACGCGGCTTGGCAGCGAGGCGTTCGTTGTTTCTTTTGCCATAAGTTTGCGACTCCGATTCGCTCGTACTCTGAAAGGTTCCGTTCACCGTCTCGTCTACATGTACAATTATACCATGAAGTCGTGGTTCGGCAACCCCTTCTC
>JABMQG010000360.1 GCA_013203365.1 Planctomycetota bacterium
AGTGGCAACCAAGTATCAACGCCCCTGCGGGCAACTGCTCAGGACTTTCATGGCTTTGGGTTCATGGGTTCACTTTTTGGGCATGTAGCCAACGAAGGCCAGGAACCTGTTCGTATTCAGGACTGGAATGTGATAGTCAACGGCTGTGGCCCTGACCTTGTCGTAGGCATCCAGGCTGCCTTGTTTCTGCTGCCAGAGCGCCTGCTCAACGGCCGGGGCCCCGGGAGAGGGCTTGGTAGGCACGGCCGGTGGGCTGCCGAGGACAGCGAAGTCGACGTCTATACTGACCTTATCCGCCAACTTGCCACCGTACTGGGCGATCATCGCTGAAACTTGTTCGGCGCCGCCCGGGTCGATATTGCCGTCGCCGTTGAGGTCGAACTCGCCTTCGACGACGAACAACGGCTTGCTGGCGATGTCGAAGGCCACATTGGCAATCAGGTCGCCAACCACCATCGGGTCGCCCGGGACCGATTCGATAATCTGGCATTCGGCGATGCGTGGATAGACGTTCTTGATTACGATCTTCGCCTTTCCTTTGCCGTCTGGGTCCACCCCTTTACGCTGGTCGTAAACGGAGAACGATTGTCCGATTCGAACGCGGTCTTCGGCCCCAATATCTATGTAGACCGCAGTTTCGTGAGGATCAGCCCGGAGGATTATGCCATCCGGGCGAAGCTCCGGTTTGATCCCTGTGGCGGGTTTGCCGATGCCGATCAGGTCCTTCAACTGGTCAACTTGCGAGTTCAGCCGTCTAATGTCCTTCTCCCGCTCGCCTACCTCGTCGTCTTTGGCATTGAGTGTGCGATCCTTCTGTGCCAGCGTGTCGGACCACTTGGTGCTGATTTGGGCCAGTTGCTGATCGTAAGACGCACTCAAGTCCGCCACTTTCTGGCGTAACGCCTCCATCTCGGCCTTGACCGAATCCATTTGCGCGGCAAAGGTATCGTTAGCCTGCTGAAGGGCCTGCTGCTTGGCCTGAGCGGTAGCGTTGAGCGTCTTTATCTGCTCGGCGGTATCGACGGCGAGCTTGTCGGCCGCCCGCATCTGGCTGACCAGGCGATCGGCCAGCGCAAGCAGTCCGGCCTCGGCGTTGAGCTCGTTCATCTTCGCCTTGATCAAGGCGATAGCCTGTCCTGTCGAAAGCGACACGCCTGGGCCGCCTATTTGCGTCAGCAGTTCCTGCTGTTCGCCCAGCACAAGGCCGAGGACTGACTTTCCGCTCTTCTTGGCCAGGGTCCTGAGGTTCGCCACCTGCTCGCTGCCTTGTTCCCTCGCCAGGGCATAAGCGTTCAGATCATCCGTCTTGGCCTCCAGTTGTCTGACCGCGTCGCTCCATGAGGTCTGGAAGAACACGGCAAATCCGGTGGTAATGAGGAACAAGAACACGAACGTCACAACGAGATAAGGTGGATTACTCCGATGTTGCACTATGCGTGCCATGCAAGAACTCCTTCACCGACAGATGCGCGTTGTCACGAAGTCTCTTACGAGGCCCAGCATGGGGCGAGGTATGAACGCTCTTGACATCAGCCAAGACGTTCGCCAAGGCCTGTAATCGAATACACATCCAATTGTACAACAGTATCATCATCGCGGGCCGGCAGGTCAATAGGAATCTTCGGGCGTGAATCTTCGGGCGTTGACGTTGGCTGCACGAGGCGATAGCCTGCTGACGGCGACGAGGCGTTTTTTTTATTTTATTAGCTTCGCCCCCCAGGGAGCAAACCGCCGTGAGTGAGACGTTTTACGTTATCGACGGGCACAGCCAGATCTTCCGGGCCTACTACGCACCGTTCCGCGAGTTGACAAGCCCCACCGGGGAGCCAACGAAGGCGACGTATGTTTTTACCACCATGCTGCTTGGACTGCTGCAAAGCCGCCGGCCGGACTACGTGGCCATGGCCCTGGATTCGCCTCACCACACGCTTGAGCGGTGCAGGCTCTTCGCAGAGTATAAGGCCACCCGAGAGGCGCCGCCGGAAGACCTGGCACCCCAGGTGGAACGAATCGAGCAGATCGTCCGGGCGATGGGCATCCCAATCTGGCAGGGCGGCGGACTGGAGGCCGACGACTACCTCGCAACGGCGGCCGACCGCTTCGCAGACAGCGGCGTGAATGTGGTGCTGGTCAGCGGCGATAAGGACATGGAGCAACTGATCGGCGAGCACGTGGTCATGTACGACCCGCTCAAGGACAAGACCATCGACGCCGAAACGATGGAGCAGACAAAGGGCTACCTGCCCGCACAGGCCGTCGAAATCCAAATCCTCAGCGGCGACAGCACGGACAACGTGCCCGGCGTAAGGGGCATCGGGCCCAAGACGGCCGTCAAGTTGATCCAGAAATACGGATCGGCCGACGCTGTCGTCGCACATGCCGACGAGTTGACACCCAAGCAGCGCGAAAACGTCCTGGCGTTCGCCGAGCAGCTTCCCATTACCCGGCAACTGATAACGCTACGGCGGGACGTGGACATAGACACCCGGCTCGACCAATACCGATGGGCCGGCCTGGCGGCGGAGGCGGTGGTGCCGATCTTCAGGGAACTGGGCTTCAGCAGGCTGATCTCGCAGATCGAGGGCCTGGTTTCTCAGGCCCCGGCCGGCCAGGGCGATCGGGCAGGGGCCGTCACCCGCCCGGCTTCACCGGCTGA
>JABMQG010000361.1 GCA_013203365.1 Planctomycetota bacterium
ACTCTTGCCGATGCCGTGCAGGAGATCGCAAGCGACAGATCCGCTGAGATCTTCGCACCCCTGACCTCAACGTCGGTGACGTTAGCCACAGCGGCGCTATAGGTAAACCCCTGCGAGCCGTCGAGCAGTTTCGTACCCTGGAAGCTGGTCTCGGATGCGATACGGTTGATCGAGGCGACGATGCTATCGACCTGAGTCTGGTTGGCGTCGATTTCGTCCTGGGTGAGCCCGCCGGTGCTCGCGGCCGCGGAGACGAGTGACTGCAACTCAGTCAATTTGTCCGAGATCGTAGTCAGGGCGCCCTCGGCGGTGCCGACAATGGCGGAGGCGCGATTTGCACTTGTTATCGCCGCCTGAATAGAAGCCTGGTCGGCCCGAAGGTTTTCGCTGGCGATCAGCCCGGCCGGGTCGTCGGACCCGCGGTTGATTCGGTAGCCCGTGCTCAGTCGCTCCAGCGTCTTGGTAAGCTTAGCGTTGTTGGTGTTAAACAGCCGAGCACCTATCAACGCTGCCATGTTCGTGTTGATCCTTGTCATTTCAATACCTCCTGGTACTGCTTTTTTCCACCTCGCTGAATGCGAGTCTAATGTACGCTCGTTCAGACGATACCAATGTCGTCCCTAGTTTGTTTTCCGCCGGGCATGTCGCCCTGCTGCCGGCACACTGCACTGCGGCCCACACTGCAATGCGGCCACGATTCTGATGCAATTGCTGAAGCTGGTGCCTTCGAACAAGGCGCAGACCTTGCCCGAAGGCACGAGCCGCAGTTAGCCTACGGCAAGCCGCAACGCCCTTGGAGCGCAGAGGCCGCGGTCGGGGCCTGGGAACAAAGCATCCTTCAAAGACCGGCGCAGGTGGCATCGAACGTGCAAAGCCCAATGCCAACCGACGCGCAGTTTCCCACTATGTGCAACTACTTCAGTGCCGATTGCAGTGTGACTCAAGCAGCATCGGCGGCCTAAGGTGAACACTTTAGTAAGCAACTTGCATACTTGTTCAACTACAAGCATGCTGGACGGAAGTGAACATCGGGCAAGTATTGAGGAGGTTCGGCTGCATCAGTCACTTATGCGGCTGACGTCAGCGCCGAGGGCGGCGAAACGCCGCTCGATGCGTTCGTAGCCACGATCGATGTGGTAGACCCGGTTGACAACCGTTTCACCGTCGGCGGCGAGGCCCGCAAGGACAAGCGCCGCTGAGGCGCGCAGGTCTGACGCCATAACCGGCGCGCCCGCCAGTTTCTTGCAACCGGTGACAATGACGGTGGGCCCCTCCTTGTGAATCTGGGCGCCCATGCGGGCCAGCTCGGCTACGTGCATGAAGCGATCGGGAAAGATCTTTTCGGTAATTACGCTATTGCCGTCGGCCAGGCAGACCAGGGCCATCAGTTGGGCCTGAAGGTCGGTGGGGAAACCAGGGTAGGGTTGGGTTGTCGCGTCAACGGGGGCAAGTCGGCGGGCACAGGAAACCTCGACCCCGTCGCCGGCTTTCTCGACGATCACATCCATAGCCCTCAGCCGATCCACCACCGCCATCATGTGGTCCAGCCGCACGGGGCTGATGTGCACTTGGCCGTTGGTGATGGCCGCGGCGCACATGAACGTTCCGGCCTCGATTCGGTCAGGAATGACGGTGTGCTCGCACCCGCGAAGCGCCTCTACGCCTTCAATGACGACATGAGGGGTGCCGGCGCCGTGGACGCGGGCGCCCATGGCGTTGAGAAACGCCGCCAAGTCGGACAGTTCCGGCTCGCAGGCGGCACATTCGATGACGGTGGTTCCGACCGCCAGCGTCGCCGCCATCATTATGTTGGCGGTACCTAGGACGGTCGAGCCGAACGGCCCACCCATGAACACTTCGGCGCCCCTCAGGCGTTTGCTTGATGCGATGATATCCCCGCCGTGCAGTTCGATCTCAGCCCCCATTGCCTTAAGGCCACGCAGGTGCAAGTCGATGGGCCGCGGACCGATTGCACATCCGCCCGGCATTGCCACGCGTGCACAGCCACGTTTGGCCAGCAACGGCCCGAGCACGCAGATACTGGCCCGCATCTTGCGAACCAGGTCATACCGGGCGTGAGAACAGCCTTCATCCTCCACCAGCAGACCCAGCGAGTCGCCCTGCAAGTTGACCGAGACACCAAGCTCGCCCAGCATAAACGACATGGTATCGATATCCGCCAAATGCGGCACACCATGAAGTGAGCATGCACCTTCCGACAAGATTGCCGCGGCCATGATCGGCAAGCAGGCATTCTTGCTGCCGTTTACTTTCACGGCGCCACTTAGCCGGCGGCCGCCGTGGATGACGAACTTGTCCATAACCACTCCAGGCAATCAACCCCGACCTGGGGTATTTGACATATCATATACCCCGGCGTGGCCCCGAACCACAAGGTCGAAGTGTGGCCGCAACTGCCCGGACATGGTGGCGTAACCACGGAATTGGCTCAACGGCCAGCCCGCTAACTGCTTGCCGATCAAGAACTGAAGCGTATATAGAAGGTCTAAGTCAAGTTTCCCCGATGAAGTGACGATTTTTGTGGTGAATGAGTTGTGGAGTTGACCTGTTGCCTGAAACGATAAAAATCCGATGCCCAAATCTTTGTTGCCGGTCCGTCTTGAGCGTACCGGTCGAGAAGCGGGGCCAATGTGTCCATTGCGAGCAGTGCGGCCAGCCCCTCATCGTCCCGCAGGCCCCGCAAAACCGCAAGCGCATCCCCAGACCGAACAAAACGTCCGAGGTTGCCCCGTAGCGCACACGTTCTGCATCAGGAAACCCCGGTGCTTGACCGCTGCTTCACAAGTCAGGCGCTTGTCATACAGTCCCTCCCCCCGCGCCTCGCCCATCCCACCAAGCACAATTTCACTCGGCCTCGCTTGGGGCGTGTAGGCGCGGGCAGATCTGGTTATCATGGGTGTATGAGAATAATAGGCGGACAGCACAAGGGACGGCGGTTGCTGGGGCCACGTGGTCTGGACACTCGGCCTATTACCGATCGGGTGAAGGTATCTTTGTGCGACACCCTTTCGCCTTACCTGGCAGGCGCCGCCGTGGCAGATTTGTTCTGCGGTACGGGCAGTTTGGGGCTGGAGGCCCTTTCCCGCGGAGCGGCGCACTGCTGGTTCGCCGAGCGGGATCGCTCTGCTGTCGAACTGCTGAAGCGTAATATCGAAAACATGGGAGTTGCCGAAGCCGCGACGATCTGGCAGGGCGACATTCTTCATCGATTACCCAGCTGGCTGGCCCAGGTGCCCGCACCGCTAGACGTAGTCTTTCTCGACCCTCCTTACGCGATGAGTCAGTCGTGGTTTGCCGGCGATCAGCAGCCACAACACGGAGCAGTAAGAGTCTTTGATGCGTTGGCCAATGTGCTGGCGCCGCAAGGCATACTGCTTTTTCGCACGCACCGGCTTCTGGCGCTGCCCGGTGCGTTGGAATGCCTGGCGCTGTTCAGGCGGAAGGAATACGGGGCCATGGCGTTAAACTTCTTTCAGCGCGAAACAACATCAGCGGCAGAGCCTAGGTCCTTTGACGGCCGCGGGGTACGGCAATGACGCCGGTGCGCGCCAGTTCCTGGATGCCATAGGGCTTGACCAGTTCAATGAAGGCTTCCAGCTTGCTTTCCGTACCGGCCAGTTCCACCAGCAAGCTCTCTGTGGCCACGTCGACGACCCGGCCCCTGAAGAGGTTGACCAGTTCAACTACCTCGCTACGTTTGTCCTGGCAGGCGGAGATGCGAATCAGCATCAGGTCGCGTTCTACGAAGTCAACGTCCTGGAAATCGCGAACCTTCACGACCTCGACGACCTTGGCCAGTTGCTTTCGCACCTGCTCGAGCGTGCGCTGGTCGCCGACCACCACGATTGTCATTCGGCTGAGTCGGGGGTCTTCCGTTCGGCCGGCGACCAACGAGTCAATGTTGAACCCACGTGCGGAGAACATTCCCGCCACATGGGCCAGGACCCCGGGTTGGTTTTGCACTAGGGCCGATATCACGTGTTTTTCCGTTGTTGGCATCGCTATATCTCCCAAATTCTTCACAAGGCGCCGACACGGATGGGAACCCCAGCCGTCAGCGCCCGCGATCGGCCGGCTAGACCAGTCGGCCGAGGTCCATTTCGTGCAGGCTGTTGCCAGCCGGCACCATCGGGTAGACGTTCTCTTCCGGTTCCACGTGCACATCGAGCAGGGCCGGTCCGGGGGTCTTCAGCAGCTCGGCGATTGCATCGGCAAGCTCCCCCCGTTTGCTGATAGTCATGCCATGCGCACCTAATGCCCGTGCCACATTCGCCAAGTCGGGGCAGGGATGCTCTGAACAGGAATAACGGTGCCCGTAGAACATCTCCTGCCACTGTCTGACCATCCCGAGATACCCGTTGTTCAGCACAATGACCTTCACCGGGGTGTTGTTCTGCACGGCTGTTATCAATTCAACCATAGTCATGGAAAAACTGCCGTCCCCGTCTATGTCGATGACGGTCTTATCGGGGCAGGCGATTTGTGCCCCGATGGCGGCCGGCAGGCCAAAGCCCATCGTTCCAAGCCCGCCTGAGGTGATAATCTGCCGCGGGTTGCGGAAGCGGTAGAATTGGGCTGTCCACATCTGATGTTGGCCCACGCCGGTGGAGATGATGGCATCGTGGTCCGTCAGTTCGCCAAGCTTTTCTATCACTTCCTGGGGCTTGATTCGCCCGGTGGGCTCGTAGGAGAAGGGGTAGCGTTCCTGCCAGGCGCTGATTTTATTCAGCCAGTCCGAGCGGTCCTTTGGTTCGATGTATTCTAACATGCGCGACAGGATGTCCTTGGCGTCTCCAACCACCGGAATGTCGACCTCTATGTTCTTGGAGATACTTGTCGGGTCGATATCAATGTGGATTATCTTGGCCTTGGGCGCGAACGTTTCCACGTTGCCGGTGATCCGGTCGTCGAACCGTGCCCCGATGGCCACCAGGCAATCGGACTCCTGCACGGCGTAGTTAGCAGTGGCCGAGCCGTGCATGCCCAGCATCCTTAGCGCCAGCGGGTCGGATTCGTCGATGCACCCCAAGCCCAACAGCGTGGTGGTGGTGGGGAGTTCACCCTTGGCCACGATCGCCCTCAATTGCTCGGACGCGCCGGATATAATCACACCGCCCCCCACGTACAGGATGGGCCTCTCGGACCGGTTGATGGCCTCGGCCGCCGCCTTGATCTGTCGCAGGTGCCCGGCGATGCTCGGCTTGTAGCCGGGCAAGTCCATTTCCATGCTGATGGACTGGTCAAGCTTGGCCATGGTGGCGTCGACTGCGATATCAACCAGAACCGGTCCCGGCCGACCGGTCCGGGCCACGTGGAATGCCTCGCGAATAACACGCCCCAGGTCCTTCACATCCTTGACCAAGGCATTGTGCTTGGTCACCGGGCGCGTCACGCCGGTGACATCGGCTTCTTGGAAGGCGTCGTTGCCGATCAGGAAGCTCTTGACC
>JABMQG010000362.1 GCA_013203365.1 Planctomycetota bacterium
AATATGTCGATGTCGCCGTCGCCATCCAGGTCGCCATCGTTGTAGGTTGCGCCGCTGGTAATACCGAAGTTCGGCTGGAAGATCATCCAGTCGAAGATATCAACGTCGCAATCGCCGTCCAGATCGCCTGGAATCTCAGTGACGGGTTCGACGTCATATTGGATCGTCAGCGTGGGCTGGTCGATCGCAGACGGTATGAACTCGTGGTACTCGCTGCTGAAAAAGACGCTCTGGAAGTAGTCCCACCGCGACTCGGCCACAATGCCCAGGTAGTCGGTCGAGGCCAGAAGCGATTCGACGTAATTCGCGTTGAGCGTTACCACGATTGGGCCGCCTTGGGTCAATGGCCCTGTCGTGCCGACAGGGTTGCCTTTGTTCAGAGCGTCGGCCGATTCCGGTGTGCCGTTGCCCGCGTAGCCGTGCAGATCGATCTCGGAGTACTTACCTCCGACGCTTGCCCAGCCGCTGATATCTAGCGTCAGCGTGGCCGAAACTATGTCGGCGTCGTCGGGGATATCGCTAACGTCGAATTCCATGACGCCTCGGGTGTCCTCGGTCGGCGAACGGTATTGCTCGATAAAGTACCCACCCTCGACGATAGTGAAGTCTACACCGTCGGTGGACTGGGCTTCCACGTCGAAAGTTGACGGTATCTCCCTGGTATGCTCGGGCGGCTGGGTAATCCAAGTCTGGAAGCCGAAGTCCCTGGTGCCAGGAGCTGTCCACAAATCACCGCTGCTGGCACGCCAGAATCGTTCTCCTGCGGCGTAGCTGTCGCTTGTGGCGCCCCAAAGGGCCCATGGCGGGTAGCCGGCGCCTGTTCGGTGAAGGCACAATGCATAGACGTCGCCCGGCTGGACGCTCAAGCCCGCCCCCAGAACGTTCAGCATTGTGTAAGGGATGCTGCCGGCATACGAGCCGTCGATGGGGACATCGCCGATGGGGATCGCAGCCGAGTAAAGCACCCCATCAGAAGTCGATACCGGTACGCCTCCGGAAGTATTGCGCAACTCAAATTCGATATCGCCCGCCGTTCCTGCAGACGCGTAGATCTGGAAGCCCACCTCGCTGAGCAGGCCCGACATCCCGGCTGTGAAGGTCATGGCCTGGTAGCCGTCCGACCAGATCGCAAACCCACTGGTGCCTATGCCAACATCCAAAGACTGATCCAGCACCGGTGATGCCGAGCACACACTGACAATATATAGAGAGACCGCACAGATGGAAATCAGTCTTGAGCGAAGCATCCCTTTGCCTCCTATTCTGCTGTGATTTCCCTGCTGAGTTCTGACTGCCCCTGCTGAGTTCTGACTGCCCTTGCCAAGCCTTGAGTCTTGAAATATTATACAGACTGTTGGTAGCTTTTCAAGGGAAATCAGGCTCAAACTGAGGGGTCTTTTCGGGGGCGTTTGGCCGGGCGGGGATGCCCGCGCTTTGCTGGAGGACTGGATTGACCAAGAGTATCGGTTCGTCGTACGCCTGCGGGGAGACCGCGATTTGATGCGGTTTTACGAGGGTTTTGGCGGTCCGGTGGCGACGGTGCAGACACAGCGCGAAGGCCAGTGGGTGCGTGTCGAGACCCGGCAACTGGCGGAGCAGACTCCCACGCCGCACCGGTCCTGGCGGACGGTGAAGCGGAGAGGCAAGGTCATCCTGCGTTTCTCTCAGGTCGGCTGGGTGAAGGTCCGCCTTCCGGGCCGGGAACAGAACCTCACGATGGTCGTGGCGCGCTCGCCTGGCAACGATGTGCCGTTCATGCTTCTGAGAACTTTTCTTGTGGAATCGGTCGACGATGCCCGGCGCGTGCTGAGCTACTATGCACGGCGTTGGGAATGCGAGGAAGGGATTCGCTTCCTCAAAAGCGAAGTGAATCTGAAACGGATTCGCACGTTCAACTGGACGGCCATCTGCCGGTTGGTGCTGCTGTGCGTGCTGGTGATGTTGTATCTGACCTGGGTGCTCGAGCGCAAGGGCAACCTTGCCGACCGCCTGATTGCCCTGGGCCAGCCCCTGCCGGATGAACCTGACTTCCTGCTTTACCTCCTGCTGACGGGGCTGACGGAGGCAATAACGGCCTGCGTTTACGCCGGGAGGGTCCTGCCATGAAAGAGCTTGCGGAAAAAACCATCAGTTTGAGTCTTTCGGGTTTTTTGTGGACCGGCCAGGGAACATCGGAATAACCCGTGACAGGCAGATGCGTCGGGATAAACCGGGTTATCCCCAAGAAACACTTTGTCTATTCTATGCCGTCGTCATTACCAGCACGCCAAAACCGGCGAACGGCACAGCCATGCCGACTTTGAACGTGGGCAGTCGGCGGCCGTACAGCGGTCAGTGGCTTGTAGTCGGTACCCCGTTGCCGGGGGCCGGTGCGTGCTGATCCACGGCCGTCGTGTTATTTTTACGGCTTTCCACCCACAGCCTATAGAAGTAGTTATTCTTGAGGAAGATGGTGAACATTGTCTGGTTCGGCCAGGGGTATGATACTTCTTCGTCGAGTTTCCTGCCGTCGATAATGCTAGCCTTGAACTTCAGCAGCGGTATACGTCCCTGTTTATAGCGGTGGTTCCATAGTGGGCTTTCCGGCGTGCCGAGCAGAATAAGGCCGACCTCGTATCGCCCGATCTGCCGGGCGTCGGTTGTGCCCTCGATATAAATGTCGTAGACCTTGCCGGAGAATATCATGTCGTTGTATGCCGACCCGTCGGGGCGAAACTCGCTGAAGCTGACCATGCGATCGTATTCGTACTCCACTAGGTTCAGCCCGGGGAACACACGAGTGACGAACCGCGGGGCGGCCCGGCCGCGAGTTATGCCTTCGAACATCGTGGTGACGCCTTCGCCGACGGCGTGCACGGGCAGTCTCGGATCGAGCGCGTTGGCCAGTGCCTCCTGCAACGGCGTACTCAGGTGAAGTTCTCGCCACAAGGAGCCCCGCAACTCGTTGCCGGGGAAAATCGCCGTAACCTGCGGCTGAAGGTTTTTCGTCGCCATCATGTCGCGGATCGTATTGAGCTGTGTCAGTTCCGGCGTCTCGGCCGTCAGATCGACGGCGAAGCTGTCGATCAGCGTGCCACCGTTGACGCCGGCGGTGTATTCCAGCTCCACGCGCCCGGCGGCGGCGGCGGCGCGGACGATCACGTTGTGGGCGTCGTATAACTGCCGAACTTTCCGATCGGGCCAATTGCGGACCAGGCCGATGTCGGCAAAGACCGCCAGGTCGGCCCCGGCCAGTGACCGCTTGGCCAAGGCGATCCAGCCGGCCACACGCCGGCCCAGCCGATCGCGATATTCTTCGGTAAGGGCCGGTGGTGAACTCGCACCTCCCAGCCATGTGAGAAGGTCGCCGGCGTCGATTTCCTCGGCCAATACCGTAACTGACCCCCGAGGCGAATCGAGCGGATCCTTCAGGTCCAGCACCACCGTCGCCTCGGTCGGCCCGACGGTCAGCCGCAGATCGTCACTCCAAAGGCGGCGGACCCGCAGATCAACGAGTTCTTTTCCGCCGACCAGTTCAAGGCCTTCCACCTGAACCGACCCGTCCACCGTCGGCCGCCGGCCGCGAACCGCTGCGCTTAGGGCGTTCATCGTTACGACCGCGTGCGTCAGATTGCATTTGCCGATCGGCGAGCCGGTCCCGATCTCGGTGACCAGGCTGCCCCGAACCTCCACGCCGACGGCCGGGGCGAACTGTTGCAGACCGGGCAACAGCGTCGGCAGGT
>JABMQG010000363.1 GCA_013203365.1 Planctomycetota bacterium
CGCATGCCGGCCTTGGACGCCGCATAGTCGACCTGGGCCGGGCCGGTCACATTCTCTGATAGCGATGTGATGAAGACGATTCGGCCGCCCTGCCTCTGTTTGATCATCTGTTTGGCTACGAGTTGAGTGCAGTCAAAAGCTGATGTCAGGTTTACATCCAGGGTTTTCTGCCACACTTCCGGTTTCATTTTCATTACGTCGATAAAGGGGCAGATGCCGGCGTTGTTCACCAGTATGTCGATTCTGCCGTATCGCTTGACCGTTTCTTTCACCATCTGTTCCAGCGCGGCGCGATCGGTTACGTCGCACGCCAGGCCGCAGGCTGCTCTTGCGCCTTTGCGTCGCAGTTGTGCGGCAGCTTTCGTTGCCGCCCCCTGGTCCAGATCGGCGACAACAATCCTGGCCTTCTTCCGGGCGAAGCATACTGCAATACCAAGTCCTATGCCGCGTGCGCCCCCCGTGATAATGACAACCGATGAACTGTTCATATCGTCTCTCCCCTCGCTGCCGGAGTATGGCACGCGCACATATATGGGCAAGGCCCAATGCCAGAACCAGGTAATAGTGATCATATTTGTGTGGCGTATTGTGGTATACGGGTGTCGTATCTCAGATGGCGGCTCCACGCAAAGGGCAAAACGGTTGGGGCGCGACAAGGCTCTCGATATGGCCCACGCCCATTCTGTCCGCCATGACGTTGCAGGATGGCAGTTAAGGAGGTGTGAAAGTGAGCGAGAAAAAGATACGGATCGGGTTCGTGGGTGTAGGACAAATAGCCCAGGCGCATCTTCAGACCTACGAAGACATCGATGGCGCCGAGATCGTGGCGCTCACCGATATCAATGAGGGCTTGTTGAAGCGGGTGGCCGGTGAACGAAATATCGAGAGCACCTACACCGATTTTCGGGAGATGCTGAAACGCGATGACATTGACGCCGTCGATGTCTGCCTCCACAACAACATGCACATGCCGGTCACGGTGGCGGCACTTGAAGCAGGAAAGGATGTCTACTGCGAGAAGCCAATGGCCGGTTCCTACCGGGACGCGGCGACAATGTTGGACACCGCGCAACAGACAGGCAGGAAGCTCTCGATCCAGTTGCGCACGATCTTCGATCCCACCACCCGCGTATCGAAAGCCATGATCGAGAAGGGAATGCTGGGCCGCGTCTATCACGCACGATCAATGGGGTATCGGCGGCGCGGCCGTCCCTATGTGGATGGCTATGGAACATCCAGTTTCGTCCAGAAGGATGTAGCATCCGGCGGCGCGCTCTACGATATGGGCGTATACCACATCGCGCAGATGCTGTACCTGATGGGGAATCCGGAGGTAACCCGTGTCACCGGCAAGACATACCAGGAAACCGCGATGGATCCGGCTCGGCGCGAGAAGAGCGGGTACAACGTTGAGGAGCTTGGCCTAGGCTTCGTGAACTTCGCTGACGGTGCGACGCTGGATATCATCGAGTCCTGGGCCGTCCATATGGATCAGTTCGAAAGTTCGTCGATCTTCGGCAGCGAAGGCGGACTGCGGCTCGATCCGTTGACATACTTTCACCTGGCAGACGACTTAGTTATGGATTCTTGCATCGATGTGAACGGTGCGATGTATCGGGAGAAGAATGTCAGGGGTATGGGTGACGAGTATGACGGCCCGCAGCACCATTGGATAGCGGCGCTGCAAGGCAGAACGCCACTCCTGCCAATCGCGGAGATTGCGCTGAACACGATGCTGATTTCCGAGGGGATCTATCGCTCATCTGCAGAAGGGCGGGATGTCAGCGCAGACGAGATCCGTAAGGGCTCGATCAGTTCGGCGGTCTCTTTGTAGCCATCGGCAAGTCGTAAGGAAGCGTGGGGCGGGTTGGGCTACCGTGCAGCGCTCGTGCTCACGGGGCGAGATCAGTACAAAGGGGCACGGAACGCAACCATGACGACTGAAAACAGCATCGACGTACTTGTTATTGCCCCGACCGCTCAGCCCACGCCCAACCTGGTGTGCTTTGCCCGCCTCCTGCTTGAGAAGGGTGCGGTCTTATCTCGAGATGCGCGCGG
The DNA here is from genome assembly GCA_013203365.1 of Planctomycetota bacterium. GTDB lineage: Bacteria > Planctomycetota > Phycisphaerae > SM23-33 > FEN-1343 > JABMQG01. Next base: position 2,059 of record JABMQG010000363.1, read on the forward strand.
GTACCTCCCGCGCACGTTTCCCCGAAATGCCGCAGGCATGCGGGCAGTCGCAGTGGGCCCCACGCATGCGCACAAGTACCGCGCGAAACTGCAGGCCCTGAAGCGGGGCGGCGCACTCGTGCTCGTCTACGATTTCCTGGAGCAGGACGAACCCGTCCCCGAAGCATCCATGCGCAACAGTGTCGAACGGCTGTGTCTGAACGCGCGCCTGAAACCACGCTACGCCGAGGCCCTCAAAGCTGGAAGACTGATTCCCGATGCATGGCTGCTGCGCCGGCTGGCGGACAACTTAGCCAAGGCCATGCCCCTTCTCCACGAGTGGAAGGACTACGGCTGCTACAGCTACTGGCAGCCCGCCCGCGCGGCCGCCGAGTACCTGGGCGACCGGAAACTCGCGAAGCTCCTGGAAACCAGCATCACGTATCATCTTGAGAATGTGCCCAATAACGTCGACTCGACAGACAGCCTCGCCATGCTTCGCCATGTGCTGCATCGCCACGAGCGGACAGAAGACGTCGCATTGCTTGACTATGCCCGCAGCCGCGTCGATAGCTGCCTCACGGTCAACGCCGACCCCGCGGGCTACATCATCCAGCGCGCGTCGTATGGAGACCGCTGGGTGTGGGGCGAGACGCTGTCGATGTCCATGCCCGCGACGGCATGCCTGGCGCGCATCACGGGTAACCGGCAATACCTGGACCGCGTAATGCGGCAGGTTCGGCAGACCCACGCGTACTGCAAGTCGCCGCTGGGGCCCTGGTTCCACGCCGGCCGACCGGACGGCCACACGCCAGTCATCTGGGGTCGCGGTGTCGGGTGGGTGTTGCTCGGACTCTCCGGCATCCTCGAGGAGCTCGGGCCCGATGACAGGGAGCAGAGGATATACCTCGTGGGCCTACTGAAGGAAATCCTCACCGGACTGCTGAAGACTCAGGATCGGGCCGGCTTCTGGCGCAACGTGATCGATAATGACGAGAGCCGCCCGGAAGCAACGGCCACCTGCATGATCGCACAGGTCTATGCGCGCGCGCTGCGGCTGGGATGGATCCGCTCGCAGCGCGCCGAGTCCATGGTGCGCAAGGCCTGGAACGCCATCAAGACCTTCTTCGTCCTGGAAGACCATATGGTCGGAGGATGCGGCGGGACGGCGGCGTCCCTATCGCGCAACTATTATCTCTCACGGCCCCACGGCCAATCCAGCAGCGGAATGGTCCTCCAAACTGGCGTCGAGGTGATGCGGGCCCTTGGGGACACACCTGAATGGCACTAGTTTAAGGCCTTCCTCCATGCTGGAAGCATGTCTTGGAGTGCGGCGGCCCCGCCGAGGCGGGGCAAGCTTGACGTTTACCCCGCTTTGCGGGGCCGCTTTCGCCCGCCGGGACACGTGACCGCATATCGCAGCCACGTGTGGGGTATCGGCTGAAAGAAAAGGAGACGTGACAATGTATGCGATGGAACCCGACAAGATCTATGCGCACAAGGGCCTCAAATCGAACCCTGACGCCATGACGAGAATGCAACGCTTCCTGGACACCATGGAGCGGCGGGAGTCCGATGTGGACTGGTTTGCGCCGGAGGACGCTGTCCGTGTCTCCGGCGAGTTGGCAGCGTGGAAACTGGACCAGACCGTTCCTGACGGGAAACTGCGGCAACCGATCGTCTTCACACGACTCGTGCTTGATGGAAGCAAGGCGGAAGACGACCCGATTGTGAAGAGCCCACCAAAGGACCTGGCGCTGCACAACCTCCCGTCCGTTCTGGGTTACATCCAACCGTTCACTTTCCATCACGCGCCCGAGAAAGACGCGGAGACCGGCATGGTTTGCTGGCCGTCCAAGTTCCTGGGAACCGTGGTCGGTTGTTCACACGGCTGTGTCTACTGCGGCACGGGTCGCGAGGGTAAGTCGCTGATCATCCCCCTTAATGTGCATGAGTACCTGGACAAGGCCATCCGCAAGATTGCGGACGAGAACCCGTGGCAGCGTTGCTTCCTGATGATCGGGTTTGGGGCAGACATGGCCACACTCGAGCCCGAGTACGGGCTGTACGAAGATCTCCTTAACCTTCTGAGTGAGTATGAGAACCGGTATGCCTACTTCCACAGCAACGGCGACTGCGTCGACTGGGTGGAGAATCTGACCCACCGCGAACGTCTGATCGGCGTGTGGAGTTTGTGCAGCAACGAAGCCGCGGCACTGCTCGAGCCCGGCGCACCTTCGGCGTCAAGCCGGATCGCGGCGATGGCCAAGCTCTGCAAATGGGGCGTTCCGGTGCGTGTGAAGCTGAAGCCCATCCTGCCGGTACGTAATTGGCGAGAGAGCTATGCTAAGCTCATCGAAGAGCTGTTCCACAAGGTCAAGCTGGAGACATTCGGGTTCACCAGTCTCATCTGGATGACCTATGAGCACCTTACCGGGATCTTCGACACCGACCTCCTCGATCCGACCTTTGTGGAGGCCGCGCGTGCCGCACAAGAAGAGATGAAGGACAGCCAGCACGGACCGTTCCCACACGAGAAACGGGCCGAGCTGTACCGCTTCCTTGCCACCGAGGCGCGCAAGCACGCGCCAAAGACGCCGTTCTTTATCTGCACGGAAACATGCGAGATGTGGGATGAGATGTCTGCAGAACTGGGCCAGAGCCCGCGCCACTTTCTCTGCGGCTGTAACCCCGTGCAGGGCCCGGGCCCGCGCTACCTCGAATCAACCGTGACCGAGTCCAACTACCGGACCAACAAGGAATCCCGCGAGAAGGCGGGGTGAACTACGAAGCCCCGGGACCCCTGGGGACACACCTTCTGTCCACCGTGCTCCTGCAAAGGCCAGCAATTCTCAGCGCCCAGGCAGAGGCTGCGACTCCTACCCTCGCCCTCTGCCCAATAGTAGGTGTGTCCGTACCGAAGTGGGCTCTCCGGGCCTGGACTCGGAACCGCAAGCACACGCTTGTCCGTTTCGTATGGCGGGCATGCGGGTTGTCCGCTATGGTTCACGCAAGGCAACACGGGCAGTGTAGGACGTCCCCACTTGGACGCACCCGTGCGGAGCATACGGAGACGCAACCATGACAAAGAAAGGAGAAGAACCGGCTCCGGTCACGACCTACCCTCAATACAGCGTTGACCTCGACGCGGCGACCATGGACACCATTGCCGGGGTAGCGATCAAACTGCTCACCGAAGTGGGACTCATCGTGTCGCACGAGCCGTTCATGGCCCGAATGCAGTGGAAGACCGGCCTCGTCATGCGAGGGGAGCGCGTGTGCTTTGAGCGGGCTCTCGTGAAAGAGAGTCTGGCCGCGTGGCGGCGGACACGCAGAGAACGGTATGAGAAGGCTGCGAAACAGGATGCGGCCGCATCGAAGCGCGAGTGGAAGGTACTCTCCGGCGGATTCTCAATGGACGTCATCGACATCGACACGGATGCCGTCCGCCCCGCGACGTGTAAGGACCTGGCCGAGCTGACACGCCTTGCCGACTCCTACGATATGGGAGGCCCCAATATCGTGCAACCGCAGGACGTGCGGCCGATCATGCGCGATATGGCCGCCTGCCGCGGGTCATTCGAGAACGGCAGGAACTTCATTACCAGTTGCCACTCCGCCTCGTCCCAGACCCCTTACCTGGTGGACATGTTCAAGGTTGCGGGCCAGACCTTCCCCGCTCTTATGATTACCGCACCGCCCATGCGCGTGGCGCCCGAGAGCCTGGAGGAGTTGCTCTACCTGGTTGACCATCGATGGGACGACATTGAGGCCGGCCACGTCCGGCTCGAGCCCATGATCTATAACGCACCCGGCGTCAGCGGGCCCATCACGGTTTCCGGGTGCAAGGGGCTTGCGTTCACCGAAGGCCTCGGCATGCACATCCTGCTGAAACTCTTTGACGAACGGATCAATCTACCCATCGGCGCGGGGATCTGGCATCCCTGCGACCTCCGACACGCCAACTACGCGCACGGATCACCACGCGCACACCTGTTCCGCTACCTCAACCATCGCTGGATGCCGGCCATGTGCGGGTTCGTCACGGACACCTATCAGACGCCGAACGGAAGTCTCTCGACCAGCTCGTGTCAGCTCGATGAACAGGCGGGTCTCGAGAAGATGGCAACAGCGCTGATGTCGGCGCTGCAGGGCGCGCGGACCTTTAGCGGCGCAGGGAACCTGTGCGTGGACGATCTGTTCAGTGCGGTCCAACTGGTGCTGGACGTGGAACTCGTCGAGTACATTCGCGAGCTCGTGGAGAGTTTCGATCCCGCGCCGGAGATCACCTCCATGGACGGGATGTACGACGCCATCGTGGGCGTGGTGAACGGGAAGGATATGTTCATGAGCCACGAGACGACCGTTCGCATGTTCCGGGATTTCATGCCGTCATCGAACATCCTGCACAGAGAGAAGCTCCGGTCGTGGCAGTCGCACGGGAAAACCGCAAGAGACCACGCGCGAGAGGTGGCGAGAGAACGCATCCGCACACACGAATTCCGGCTGAACGACGATCAGCTCAAGGAACTGGCACGCCTGTACGAAAAGGC
>JABMQG010000364.1 GCA_013203365.1 Planctomycetota bacterium
ACCGGTAACGCCGGCGGAACCATCAAGGGTTCGATCATCTGTTACGGCGACACCGAATTGGCTATCTGGGGCAGCAGTTTTGTCCGGATCGACCAGAGCGAATGCAATACGGTGCCGGCCGGCTTTAAGCATCCGGTCATCCTGGTTCCATTGGCGGAAACTTACGCCGAATAGACAAACAGGCATGGATCTGCTACGATATCTCCGTAGCAGATATAATGGTCCTGCCTTTTTAAGGAGCCTGCCATGCTAGAGAAGCGAGTTAATGGATTTGTCGGCCGCCTGGCGTTTGAAACCCTGGAGTCGCGTTTGTTGTTGAGTGCCGGTATCGACCTGGCCCCAGGCGGGCCTGCGGTTGTTCAAGCGGATTCGGCCATCGTGATATTGCAGGCGGCAGTAGAGCAAGCCAACGAGGCGCCCGTAATCGAGCACGTCGCGCCTGCCTCCTGGCCGGTTGGGCAGGACCTGTCGCTGGAAGTCCGTGCGATCGACACCACAAACCGATTGAGCGCGATCCACCTGTATTATCGCGTTCAAGGCGCCCAGACGTGGCTCTCGCAGGACGTGTGGTTTTTCGGGGGCGGACCTACGGATACCACCGAGGTCTTCGTCCTGCCTGGCAGTGAGGTCGTTTCCCCGGCCATCGAATACTACATCGAGGCCGTCGACGACCAGGGGCTCAGCGGCTTCTGGCCCGGCAGCGGGGCGGAGAATCCCTACGTGCTGGCCATCGTGTCCGAAACCATCGAGGCGCAAGTCGATATCGGGATCCAAACGCTCAATCTGGCCAGCAAGGGCAAGTGGATCACCGTCTTAATCGAGTTCCCGGCCGACAGCGGCGTCAGCGTTGAAGATGTCAGTCTTGAAAGCCTCTCGCTTAACGGCGTGCCGGCTGTTACGAACACCAAGTACGGGTTCGTGAAGCATCCGAGGCTTGTAGATCGTGACGGCGATGGCCTGGTCGAATTGATGGTCAAGTTTGATCGCAAAGCCGTCTTGGCCACCTTGACACTAGGCGAGGATGTTGAGCTGGAGTTGGCTGGCTTGGCAGGCGGAGTGTCTTTCCAGGGAACCGACACGGTCCAGGTTATTACGCCCAAGCACAAAGCGGCAGGGGGTCAAAACCAGGCGCCGAAGAAGTCCCAACAAATCCGCTACACCACAAAAATGCTGCGAAAACTCCACCAGGCGGCGATGCACCAGGCATAGAACGATCGAACTATTTGCTGGTTTCCTCGCCGTGGGCGGCGAGTATGGCATTACGGATTTCGTCGACCAGATCCGGTTTGTCGGCCATGAAGGCCTTGGCGTTTTCGCGGCCTTGCCCGAGCCTGACGTCGCCGAATGAGTACCATGCGCCCTGTTTCTGCACGATGTCCATCGCTGCGCCGAGGTCGATCAAGTCACCCGAGGTGCTGATTCCGTCTGCGAACATAATGTCGAACTCCGCGCTGCGGAACGGCGGGGCGCACTTGTTCTTGACCACACGTGCCCTCACGTGGGAGCCAACCGTCTCGTCGCCTTCCTTGATGTTGCCGATCCGGCGGATATCAATCCGGACGGAACTGTAGAACTTCAGCGCCCGCCCGCCTGGGGTCGTCTCCGGATTGCCGAACATCACGCCGATCTTCTCGCGAAGCTGGTTGATGAAGATGACACAGGTTCGGCTCTTGGAGATTGCGCCGGTGAGCTTTCGCATTGCCTTGCTCATCAGTCTGGCCTGAAGCCCAACCTGCATATCGCCCATCTCCCCTTCGATTTCGGCCCTCGGAATGAGGGCCGCGACCGAGTCGATCACGATCACTCCGACGGCGTTGGAATGGACGAGCATCTCGCATATTTCAAGAGCCTGCTCCCCGCTGTCGGGTTGGCTTATAAGGAGGTTTTCCAGGCTTACGCCGAGCTTGCGGCACCACGTCGGGTCCAGCGCATGCTCGGCGTCGATATACGCCGCCACGCTGCCTGCTTTTTGGGCATTGGCGACCACGTGCAGCGCCAGCGTGCTCTTGCCGGAGCTTTCCGGCCCGAACAATTCGCATATTCGCCCGGCCGGCATACCTTTGCCGCCCAGGGCCAGGTCCAGACTCAGCGCGCCGGTAGGTATGCCCTTGAGCCCTTCCATTACCGAGTGATTGGCCATGTTCATGATGCTGCCGACCCCGAAGCTTTTCTCGATCTGTTTGACTGCGGCATCGAGGGCCCTTTCTCGTACTGACGAGCCGGCCGGCCCTTGCGGGTCTGTCGCCAATGATTCTTTTTCGTTGACCGTCTTTTTCGCCTTCTTCGCCATTAAGGGTCTCCCTGCGCCAGCAGCGCGATAGAACTGATGCTTTTTTTAAAAAGCCGGCTCCGATACAAGTGCAATACTGTATCGTCATGTGCATCGGCAAATGTACATATTTTGTTAGGGTACGGCAAGCTTTTCTCCAATAATTAATTTCAGCTTTCCGAACGGCATGCCATACACCAGGGCCCTGACCCCGCGAAACCCCTTCGCTCACTTGACACCGTGTATTCGATTATCCCAACGGGCACGTCGCCAGCGGCGTATACATCGGGCCATGTGGGCCCAGTTTGCTGGCGTATACGACAATTTCGGACGCCGACTGCACCCCGAAGTCCGTCTGTGCCGCTGCAACGATAGCACCGCAAAGCTGGGCGACGTTTCGTCCACCTTTTACCCGCCCAAGCGTCATGTGGGGTTGGAACCGGCGTCCTTCGGCCTTGAAACCTATCTCAGCATAGGCCTCTTCCAGAAGCCGGCTCAGCTTGGCCATTTGACCGCTGGGGTCCACGATGCCGATCCAGACCATTCGGATCTGGCCGTGGGCGGGGGCGCGGAGCACCTCGGCGACGGAGAAGTTGAAGGCCTCGACGCCGGCGGCGACCTCGGCGGCCAGCCGGCACACTTCAGGTAGCCCCTGGTCTGCCACGTCGCCGAGGAATTTCATTGTTACGTGCAATTGGCTTGGGACAGTCCACCGCACGGCGGCGTCGGCATCAGCCAACTGCTGCTGCATCTTCGCCAATCGAGAACGGATAGTCTCGTCGAGGTCCAGGGCCAGAAAGGTTCGCGTTGGCATGTCTGAAATTGTCGATGGACAAAGCTCAATTGTCAATTGCTACGATATTCATCATCTGCGTGAACTGGCGGAACCGTGCTTCTATGTCGCACCGGCTGATCCGCCGGAGCTTATTCAGCGAGAAATCTTCCAGCTCCAGACTCGCGACCACCGCGCCGTAGGCCATGCCGGCCAGAAGCGTCTTGGGCTCCACACTGCCGACGGCCGCTAGGTGGCCCATCATGGCCCCGGCGAATGAGTCGCCCGCACCGGTGGGGTCGACCACTTTCGTGCATGGATAGGCAGGCAATGCGTAGACCTCCCCGCCGGTCAGCAGCAGGCAGCCGTGCTCGCCCTTCTTGACGACGACGAAACGTTTGACGGCCCGGGCCACCTTCTGCCCTGCGACGACGGTGTTTGACTCGCCGGTAAGTTGCCTGGCCTCGCTGTCGTTCAGCACCAGCCCGTCCAATCGTCCCAGCAGTGCCTCAAGTGCGTCGCGTTCGCTTTCGATCCACAGGTCCATCGTGTCGGCAACCACCAGGGCCGGCTCGTCAAGCTGCCCCAGCAGCTGGGCCTGCAACGCCGGATGCGTGTTGGCCAGAAATACGTACCTGCTGTCGCGGAACGGGGCGGGGATGACCGGCCCGGCTTCGCCGAGGACGCCCAGTTGCGTTTGGAGCGTGTCGCGATGGTTGACGTCGTCGTGGTATCGCCCGGCCCAGCGAAACGTCCGGGAGCCGGCGCGGATTTCCAAACCCTTAAGGTCGATGTTGCCTTGCCCTTGCAGCGGTGCGAGGAAACCCTCAGGCATATCGTCGCCGGCCACGGCCACGAACCGCACGTCGGTAAAGAAGCTCGCCGCATAGGCGAAATAGACCGCCGAGCCGCCCAAGACATCCTCCACCCGGCCGGCAGGCGCCTCGACTGTGTCTATGCCGATACTGCCAGTGACCAACACTGCACTTGGTGCTTCGGTTTTCACTTTCGAGTTCTTGATTTTCAATCTCCACGTTCCACGGCGTCTTGCCGGCCTGCAATCGTGGCTCAGCCCTGGTAGGGATTGAAACTGGCCTTGAAGCTATTCAGCGATTCTCGGATCAGCTCCGCATCGCCCGGGCGATTGGCCTTGGCTACCAACTCCAGCGGGGAGGACATGCCCAGCACGGGCGTAAAACCGGCCGACGAAATGGCTTGCTGATACTTCGGGCCCGTTTCGCGGTTGACCCCGCCGGTCGGCATGATGATTCGCCCGGCGTGTCTTTCCCTGACGTAAGGCGCCAGCAGGGCCTTGACGCCACCTGGACCGTGGGTGTCGGCCGGGAATACCTTGATGGCATCAGGCTCCAGGCCATCGGGGCGTTCGATGAAGTATTGGAGCTCCGTTGGCGTAAAGACCGCCGGCGCACAGAAGACCTCGGCTTGCCGGCATAATTTCACGAATTCCTGCCCCACGCCGTATCCGCCCATCACGTTGGCGGGGGCGACGACCAAGTCGAAGCCCATTTCAAAGGCAGCGTCCAGCTCCGCCGGATTAATCACACTACCTACGCCCAGGATGAAAGGGTTGTAGGCCGGGCATTGCTCTCGCTTGCTCCTCAGCTCGGCCATAGCCTCCTTGATGATGCCAGCATCAATTCTGAACGTGCACTCGGCCATGAAACCCGCCTGGTATACCAGCCACATCGTCGTGACCATGTGCTCGGGGGTCTTTACATGGTTCCTATTCATAACCACAACGATGCCGCTCTTTCGGATAGCGGCGTCAACTCGCTTTCGGCTTCTTTTGTAAGCTGCCATTTTCCTCGCCTCTTAAAGTCTTAAAGAAAAGCTCTGGCCGTCTCTGCCGGCATCGCCGGCCCGATAGGCAACCCTAGCAGACGGCATACAAACCGTCAAGAACGACGCCAGCAGTAACTTAGCATGGATTTGCATCTTGCTGGTCCGACTGTAGCGAGTATTCCATGGCTGCAGCCTGTGCGGGCTGCACTATCTGCAACAGCTTGCATAACAACTACTTATACGAGTTTCCAGTAAAGGGCCAGGCCTAATATGACGAAGCTATCCTTGTCGAGGCGCGTGATCAAATTGCCGGATTCGCGTTGCTGACCGGATGCTCGGATGGGGCCTCCTGTCAGCAATCTTGAAGAGACGGCAATTGCGGAGGGTGTGTTTGTGACCGACCAATTGAACCAACCGGTACGGCCGAGGGACTCTTTTGTACGCCATGGGCTGATGAGCTGGCCTCATCGGCGTCGACGAACTTTTCTGCGAATGTGCTGGGCGCATCTCGGCCCTACGCAGCAAGAACATGTAACGAACCATTGCGAGGCTGTGAGCAATATGACCGTTCGTCTGGGCCGAAGGCTGGGCTTGAACGCCGGCGCGATCGAGCGCCTGGGTCTGGCCGGCCTGCTGCACGACATAGGCAAGTGTGCGATTCCGGAGTCCATCTTGGCCAAGCCTGCCGTCCTGAGTGCCTCCGAGCGGCGGGTGATGGACCATCACGCCGCCCTTGGCGGGCGCATCGCCGCTCTTCTGGGCGCCGACGCCGAGGTGGTTTATGCCGTCGGTACGCACCACAGGACGCATCCCCAATTCGCCGCAGGGGCAATCTTC
>JABMQG010000365.1 GCA_013203365.1 Planctomycetota bacterium
CCTTCTTTTCAAGACCCTTGTATTCTGCCATGATGCTTACTCCGTGTTTTAGTGTTGAAAAAACCCTCCCGCAAGACCGTAAAGCGGACTCGCGAAGACGAGTCAGGATACCGGCTGGCGCGCACCTTGGCAAGGTGAATCACCCGACAGTTTGCACACTGGATGCGACAGCGGATTGTGGCACTGCCCGAAACTTTCGATTTTAGGCTACCCCTATTACCGACCTGCGAGGACAAAACGCAGGTAGTCCACACAATCTGCCAGAGCATGCCGCTATTTCTTGCCGCACCCTTGGACACCGCACGGACGCCGGTTCTTGGTCTTGGCCAAAGGCAAATGAAACGCCGGACCAAGATGGGGGCACTGAAGGGCCTTACTTGCCCTTGAGGTGGTTGACCACCTGGTACTCCCGGATAGCGTCTTGAAGAATCTGGTTTTCCACCTGGGCGCGGATAGCATACGAGGCCGCCTGTTCCGGGGAAACGGTTTTCTTGGTCTGCGAATTAGTGAAGCTCTTAGGCTTGCCGTCGCCAGGAGTGATGTCGAGCACCTCGATGATGTGCCAGCCATACCCGGTGCGGATTATAGGCGAAACCTTGCCTTTCGGTGTAGTGAAACTGGCGATGGTGAAAACCGTGTCCATTTGCCCCAAGAACCCGAAGGCGGGGTATTCTCCGCCTCTTTCCTTGCTGCCCGGGTCGTCGCTATAGGCCTTCACGGCGTCGGCGAAAGCGAGCTCGCCGTCGGAAATCTTCTTCGCTATGTCGCTGAGCTTGTTGTAGGCGGCCAGTTGGTCTGCATTGGAATCGGAGACTGGGCTCAGGATCAAGATATGGCGCACCTTGACCTGCGTGCCGTCGAAGAATTGAGGATGCTCTGCAATGTAGGCCTTGATTTTCTCCTCCGTGGCGGCATCTTGAACGACCTTACCAATGGCCAGTTGGATCCTCAGATCCGCCACGCCCCTTTCAAACTTCTTTTCGTCGATGGGCAGCTTATGGCCTTCCATGTACTGTTCGAGAAGAAGACGCTTCGTAAGTATCTGTAATATCTGTGATTCGGCCTCCGAGCGGCGAAACGCCGGCACATTGGCCCTGTCCATGGTGTCCTGAACCTCGCTGTTCATGATGCTCTTATTGCCGACGGTAACAGCTGGTGTGTCGGCGACAGGTTCCTCGGCCTGGCACAGCGAGACAAACAATGACAGTGTGGCAGCCGTCGCTAAAACTAAAACTATCTGACGGTATGGGCGCATTCCCATGAGAAGACTCCTCTATAACTGTAAATGCCGGACACGCCGACCCCCTTGGCCGGCCAAGTCAGCATGCTACCACAATCCCGGTGGCTGCTACAAGCCCGAAGCCAAATATGTAGATTTGGTTCGCTAAGAATTCAATCAGTGACGTTGCCGTTTCTCAAAAAAAGGCGATTGGCGGATTTTCATCCGTGACTCGCGCGCATCGCAGTGTAGTGCCGTCTTGCCGGGGTCACCTCAGCGCCACAGCCGGTAGGTTGCGCTCGCCCCGACCGCCCCAGCCAACAGGATCAACCACAGCGCCAGCTTGATTCGGCCCATGGTGCGGTCGAATGCCTTTCTGGAATACCCAGCGTCGACCCAGTCGGCCAGAAACGCCACCCGGGCCACCACCGACCCGTGCCGCCAATTACGCGCACGGCGCGGCATGCCGTTCAGGCGGGCTACGTTTTCCAACGCCGCCCTGAACGAAGAGGCCCCACTGCCCAAATCACTTTCCTGGTTCACCGTCTCACCGTCGGCTTCGGCGTCGATCGTCGCGCACCATGCCCCGAATACGTCCGCCTGCCGTTCCAGCCGACGGCTTAGCCAGCCGAAACCCACGCCCCAGATGAGAACCATTGCCCCGGCAGTAATTACCAGCTCCTGAATCGCCGATATGCCCGCCAGGCTGACTGCGGACCCGACCACGCTCGTGCACAGCAGCACCGCCCCGGCGATATAGACCAGAAAGTACGTCACGTGATGGTGCTTGGCGTGTCCGGCTTCGTGCCCGAATACGGCCACGATCTGCCGATCCGGCATGTTCTCGATCAAGGCATCGCTGATGAGAATGTACCGAACGCTGCGGTGAAGGCCCATGACACCGGCATTGGCGATCACGCCTCCAGTGTCCCAGATCCGCAACTGGCGATACCGCAGGCCGATTCGCTCGCACAGCCGTTCCAGACGCCGGCGCATCTGCCCGTCAGGCATGGGACGGGTCCGCCACACCAGGATCAGCAGCAACGGGCTTAAGAAAAACACCCCACCTATCGCCGCCGGCAGGATCGCTGCCGCCGCCCATGTCGCCGCATTGGCCGGCAGCAGTCGTCTCGCCAATAGACCCCCCAAGTCGTTGATCAGCACGATCACGCCGATCGGGATTGCCACGAACAGAACGTGATGGCGAATGTTGAAGTCCAGATACTGCCGGGCCGACCATCCGCACCGGACCGGCTGGCCCGCGAGAAGCAGGTCCTGCTCCACTTGCCAACGTACGGCACGATCGAACCGGTAGGCGATACGCCAGTACAGGATCAACGCCACCAGAAAGACAGCCAGCACCAGGGCGCTGCCGACCAGAGGCACGGCAGCCACGACCCGCAGCTCCGCCAGCCGATGGCCAAGGCCGAATGCCATCAGGGCACCCAGCCCACCCGCCAGCCAAACCTTGGCCAATATCTGCCAGCGATAGTGAATGCTAACCACGGCCGTATACGATGCACCATGCCCCGATAAGCGGCGCAAGCCCCATCGGCTAAGAACCCAGGCCAACGCAGCGGCGCCGAGAACATACCCAACCGTACCGCCGGCCAGGACAGCCCAGCCGGCGCACGGGAAAAACAGCTCCTGGGGAGGGCCGAGGCTCAGAACGGTCGCAATCGCTATCAGGACAACTATCTGCATGGTGAATGAATCCGCTTGGCATTGTAGGGCTTCGTAGCGGCGTCAGCAAGGTGGCCGGGAGTGCAATCGTATCGAAAAATTGCACTGCGTTTTTCTATACGATGGCTTTCCCAGCTTCCTCGGTTGACCATGCTCACGTCGCGGAATCCTTATTCCGCCCCCTCTTGACGGTGAACGGGTGCGGCGTGCCTTCCGTTCTACTTGGCTCGACTTTTGCCCTTATTGACGTGGCCGAGTGTGCAAGTCATTGCTGTTCAAGAAGTTACATATACTGGTCGTCTGGCAAGTGTGGCTCTCGTAACTGCTTGCATGGAAATGCTTTAAGAGCAATTGGCAAAAGTCGAGTTAAGAGCCTATCCTAATAACCCTCTGGCTTCGGTCGGCTGCAACGCCGATCTGCGGCGTCGTGCTGCATCGGCAACCGTCGAAGGTTGCCTGCTTCGCAC